>JBGPEQ010000181.1:0-7428 GCA_041482855.1 Dongiaceae bacterium
ACCTGCTCGTCGATGATGTAGTTCAGGAAGAGATGGGCGAGCACCGGCTTCTTGGTCGTCGCCGAAATCGCCCAGCAGTCGTTCTGGACCAGGGCCTTGCCGCGCGGCGGCGCCCAATACTGCAGCGTCGAGGGATCGCCGTCCTTGGGCATGTAGGAGATGACCGCGCTCAACATGTCGCCCGACCAGACCTCATGCAGATAGGACGTGCCTTCCGGCAGCGTCTGATACTCGGTGATATTCACCTTGGGATTGCAGATGGGGATCAGCGCCTTCAAGTCCGCCAGCGCCTTGTCGATGACCGCCGGGTCCTCGGTGTTGACGTCGTAGTTCTTCTGATGGAGCAGCGCCATCCCCAGCGCCTCGCGGGAATCGTCGAGGACGCCGACATAGCCCTTGTAGACCTGCGAATTCCAGAAGATCGACCAGGGATTCTCGAGGTGGGCGATGTCCTCCTTGACCTTGTCGCTGCGCCAGCCGATGCCGGTGCTGTAGATGGTGTAGGGCACGGTGTAGCGCGACTCGACGTCGTAGAACGGGCTTTGCAGCTGCGGCCAGACGTTCTTCTTCAAATTGGGGACATAGTCGGGGTTGACCGGCTTCAGGAGCTTGCCGGCGACGGCCTGGCCGAGCCGGTCGAGGGAGATGTTCGTGACATCCGCCCGCACGGCATGCTTGGCCAGCCGCGTGATCGCCTGGTCCATGCTGTCGAACGTCGTGATCTGGGTCTTGACCTTGTACTTCTTGCCGAATTCGTCGACGACCTTCTTGTCGATGTACTCGGCATAGTTGAAGACGGTGAAGGTGCCGCCCTTTTCCGGCTCCAGCCCGCTCTTGATCGGGTCCTCGAAGCGCGGCAGCGTCACCGGCTGGTTCGGCCGCGCCAGCGGAATGCCGCCGGGGCCCATCAATTGATCGGCGAGGGCGCTGCGAATCACCCAAGGCGCGGCCACGGCGGCGGCCACGCCCGAGCCCAGGAGCTTCAGCGCCCGGCGACGGGAATGCCGACCGTACAGGCTGCGGTTTGAATGGATATCATTGTCTCTCATTGTGGAGTTCCCTGTTGTTTCAACATGCGGCCGTTCTGGTTGACTCCGGCGAACGGACCTTGCACATGCCGGAGTCTGGGACGACTCGCCGCGTCAGGCAAGGCGATTGTTAACGATGTCCGATGGGGTCAATGTGCGCGCTGATAGGGGCGATTGCCCCAACCATTTGCATACCATTTCGCCAATGTGTCGAGGCCCTAGGCCAGCGCCTGCCGCAGCAGCTCGTGATAGTAGCGTACGCCGTCTTCGTGGCGGGGGCTGAGGGGGCCTTGGGTGAAGATGCCGGCTTCGAGATTGGCTTGCGTGCCTTCGCAGATGGCGAAGTCTTCGCGGATAACCTGGCAGGTCCAGGCCATAGTGCGGCGGTGGCGCTCGAGCGCTTCCGGTGACGTGTCCGCGAACAGGAAGTTGTAGTACTGGCGCACGCGGCGCGGGCCGAGCGGCACGATGCGCGAGATGTTCATGCCGCCGGGGAAAGTGGAGAGCGTCATGTTCGGATAGCGCCACAGCCAGGTGCCGCTGTAGACGGCGCCGTCCTTCTGCGGCGCCTGCATGATGACCGTGCGGTTGCGGCCCGCGGTGGTGAATTTCTCGAAATCGATGACGGCGTTGAAGGCCGGATGGATGCCGGGGATGTGGTAGCCCTCGACATAGTTGTCGGTATAGACCTTCCAGTTGCAGTCCATCTCGAACGTTTCCTCGCCGACGAAGCGGTAGTCTTCGAGCGGATAGGGCTCGGTCTCCTGCACGAGATCGCCGAGGCTCTCGACGAGCGGCACGGGATCGTCGGCGAGGTTGACGAAGACGAAGCCGCGCCAGGTCGCGACGCGGATCGGATGGAGACCGAAATCATTCTTGTCGAAATCGACGGCGTTGCCGAAATGCGGCGTCGCGCGCAGGCGGCCGGAGGTATCGTAGGTCCAGCCGTGATAGCCGCAGCGCAGCACGTCGCAGCGGCCAGGCCCGTCCTTCAGGATGGGCGCGCCGCGATGACGGCAGACGTTGTGGAAGGCGTGCAGGACGCCGTCGCGGTCACGGATCGCAAAGAGACGCCAGCCCGCGAACTCGATGGCGATGTAGTCGCCGGGATTGCGCAGTTGGTCCTCGCGGCCGAGCCAAATCCATTCGCGGCGGAACACCGCCTGGCGCTCGCGCTCGTACACGTCTGGGTCGTGGTACCAAGTTGCGGGCAGACCGAAGGCGAGACTCACGTTGGCAGCGGGGAGATTCATGACTGACTCAAGTTAACCGCAGAGACGCAGAGGCGCAGAGATTACGAGTATGAAACCACAGATGAACACAGATGAACACAGATAAGGATTTCCTGCGCCTTCGGCGCAAAAGCACACCTTCTCTGCGTCTCCGCGTCTCTGCGGTTCACCTTTCTCGACGCAAGCCCGGCGCTATTGCGCCTGGGTTCCTTCCTGCCAACGGCCGGATTTCTTCAGGGCGTCCACCACTTCCTTCGGCATGTACTTCTCGTCGTGCTTGGCCAGTACCTCGGCGGCGACGAAGACGCCGTCCTGACTCATCGTGCCCTCGGCCACCACGCCCTGCCCCTCACGGAAGAGGTCGGGCAGGATGCCCTTGTAGACGACCGCCACGGTCTTGGCGGTGTCGGTGACGCGGAAATGCACGGTGGTGCCATCGGCGTCGCGCGCCACGCTGCCGGTCTCCACCAGGCCGCCGATGCGCAGCGTGCGTCCCGGCGGGACCTGCTTCGCCAGCAGCTCGCTCGGGCTGTAGAAGAACACGAGCGTGTCGTTCATGGCGTAGAGCACGAGCGCCGCCGCGGCGCCCAGCAGCACCATGCCGACGACGACGAAATAGAGGCGGCGGCGCTTCGGCTTCACGCGCGCTCGCGCGGCGTCGCCACGCCGAGTGCCGCCAGTTCGGTCTCGGCCTTGCGCAGTTGGCGCAGGCTGACGGTGAGCAGGCCGACTAGCAGGATCGCGGCCAGCGCGTAAGCCGGCCAGACGAAACCGGCATAGCCGCCCATGGCGACGAAGGTCTGGATCGTGTCGGTCATGGCACCGAACCAGCCACGCTGATCGAAAGGTTTGAACCGCAGAGACGCAGAGACGCAGAGGAACACAGAAATGATGTAGGGGCGACCGGCAGGTCGCCCGTTGGACGGTGCGGCGGATAGGCGGACGACCTGCCGGTCGCCCCTACATTCCTCTGCGTCTCTGCGCCTCTGCGGTTCATCTTTTTTCAGTGCGCGACGGCGGCCGGCTGCAAGCGGGCGAACTGGGCGGCGCGCAGGCGGGCGGCCAGAAGCTCGGTCTTCATGCGCAGGAGCAGCACCACCACGAAGAAGGTCGTGAAGCCGAGCGCCATGAGCAGGAGCGGCAGCAGCATGGAGGGATCGATCGACGGGCCGCCCAGACGCAGGATGCTGGCGGGCTGGTGCAGGGTATTCCACCAGTCGACCGAGAACTTGACGATTGGCACGTTTACGAAGCCGGCGAGCGCCAGGATGGCGGCGGCGCGGGCGCCACGGGTGGGATCGTCGAAGGCGCGCAGCAGCGCGATGTGGCCGAGATAGAGGAAGAACAGGATCAGCACCGAGGTGAGGCGGGCGTCCCACACCCACCAGGCGCCCCACATCGGCTTGCCCCACAACGATCCGCTGGCCAGCGCCAGGAAGGTGAAGCAGGCCCCGATCGGCGAGGCCGAGCGCGCCGCCACGTCGGCCAGCGGATGGCGCCAGATGAGCGCGGCGGCGCTGGCGGCGGCGACGAAGCTGTAGACGAACAGCGCCATCCAGGCGGCGGGGACGTGGATGTACATGATGCGGACGGTCTCGCCCTGCTGGTAGTCGGCCGGCGAGTCGAACAGCGCGAAGTAGAGGCCGAGCGCGAGCAGGAGCGCGGTCGACGCGGCGAACCAGGGCAGCACGGCGTTGGCGATCCGCTGGAAACGCGCCGGGTTGGCGAAGCGATGCATGACACCTGAATTATGGGGGCGCGGACGCCCGATGCCAAGGCGCCGACGACGGCGCGTTGTCGCGGGCTTTTGTCACGCGGAGGCGCGGAGACGCTGAGGGCATGGCGGCCGTGGCTTCCTCCGCGTCTCCGCGCCTCCGCGTGAATTGACTACTCAAGGGCCTGCCTGAGCGCCGCGGCGGTGGCCCACGGGCAGAGGGGAATGGCGGCCAACAACAGCGCGGCCAAGATGGCCAAGTGCGGTGTTGCAGCCAATCCTGACAGCGACGCATCGACGGCGGCGACGCCGAAGATGAGGGCGGGGATGTAGAGCGGGAGGACGAGGAGCGCCAGCAGGGCGCCGCCGCGGCGGGCGCCGAGGGTGAGGGCGGCGCCGAGGCCGCCGATGAGACTCAAGGTCGGCGTGCCCAGCGCCAGCGCCAGGACCAGGACGGGATAGCCGGCTTCGTCCATGCCGAGGGCGATGGCGAGGAAGGGCGCTAGCAAGGTCAGCGGCAGCCCCGTCAGCAGCCAATGGGCGAGGACCTTGGCGAGCACGACGAGCGAGAGCGGCAGCGGCAGCAGGGCCAGCTGATCGAGGCTGCCGTCCTCGTACTCCGAGACGAACAGCCGCTCGATCGCCAGCAGGGCGGCCAGCAGCGCCGTCACCCACAGCACGCCCGTGCTGATGCGGGCGAGGATGTTCGACTCAGGCCCGACGCCGAAGGGGAACAGAAGCACCGCGAGCAGATAGAAAATCAGCACGAGCGCGGCATCGCTGCCCTGCCGCATCGCCAACTGCAGATCGCGGCGCACGAGCGCGAGGAAGGCGGTCATGACTCCGTCTCCGGCGGCGATGCGAACTCGGCCAGCGCGAGAACTTCGCCGGCGACGCCGGGATCGCCATGGCTCGATAGCACGACCAGGCCGCCGGCGGCGCGGTGATCGGCGACCATGCGCGCGAAGCAGGCGATGCCGTCGTCATCGAGCGCGGTGGTCGGCTCGTCCAGCAGCCACAGCGGCGCCGGCGACGCCAGCAGGCGGGCGAGCGCGACACGCCGGCGCTGGCCGGCCGAGAGCAGGCGCGCCGGCAGCCCGGCGAGCCGGCCGAGGCCGAGGCCCGCAAGCGCGCGGCCGATGGCGGCGTCATCGCGCAGGCCGTGGAGCTGCTGCCATAGCGCGAGGTTCTCCAGCACGGTAAGCGCCGGCTTGACCGCGTCCTGATGGCCGAGATAGCGCAGGCGGCCGCGGTGGGCGTCCGCATCGAGCGCGATCGGCCGGTCGTTCCAGGTCTGCGTGCCCGCGATCGGCGCGAGCAGGCCGGCCATGCAGCGCAGCAGGCTCGACTTGCCGCTGCCGTTGGGTCCGCGCAACAACAGCGCAGCGCCGGCGGCGACGCCGAAGGACAACCCGGCGAATACCAGACGCTCGCCGCGCCGGCACGCCAGGTCGTGGCCGGCGAACAGGGTCACGCCTCGATCGAGTCGACGATGTCGCCGCGCTTGTCGAAACAGGCGGCCACGAGCGGGCCACCGAAGCCGCAGCCGCCGTCGATGCTGGCGGTGAACTGGCTGGTCTGGATGCCGGCATGGGCGCGCTCGAAGCCGCGCACCACGCGGATGAAGCCGCCATAGGAGCGGTCGAGCTTGGCGAAGCTGCCGGTGCCCCACCACAGCGAGTCGCTTTGCGCCGAGAGCGGGCGATCGGCATCGAGGCCGGCATGGACGAACAGCAGGGCGCCGTCGTCAGTGTAGGCGGCGCGGCGCAGCGCGCTCATGAGCGCGTAGTGGCCGGGGATGGCCTGCATGGCCGTGCGCAGCTTGCCGGTCCAGCGGGTGATGGCGAGCGGGCCGTCGCGCGTGCACACGAAGCCCTGCTGGATTTCGCCGCCATAGGTGGTGAGCGTGGCGCCGGCGCCGTGCTCGATCATCCAGGCGAACACCTCGCGCGGGTTGGGCGCGAACTGCAGCTGCAGCAGCTTCTGCCACATCTCCTCCTGGCTGCCGCGCAGATAGGCGACATCGGCGGCGAACATGCCGGGCCGCGCGATCAACTCGCGCCGGAACGCCAGCAACCCGTCGAGGGTCGCCCGCACATCCGGGCCGTGGCCGAGATAGTTGCCGAGATAGACCAGGCGGTCGCCGGCGACGATGCGCGGCTCGAGCGCCTGGTGGAGCGCCGCGAGCCGTTCCGCTTCACCGTGGATGGCGGCGACGGCCCACACCCGCTTGCATTTGCGCAACACGGCAAACTTGTCGCGATCGGACATGCGAGGCGATTCCCCGAAGCGTCGTGCAGTCGATGCGATGAACGCGATCCGCCCCTTGCGAATCGCCGCGCTTCAAATGGCACAGAAAATCCGCCAATGCAAAAGACCCGCGCGCTTCGCGTGCGAAGCGCGCGGGCCTTGCGCTTTATCGTCGCAGCGCGAGCGCCGCCGGTCAGGCGGCCTTCAGCACCTGCTCGAGCTTCTTGGTCGCGGCCGTCTCGTCGATGGCCTCGACGGCGGCCAGTTCACGGACCAGGCGATCGAGGGCGGCCTGGTAGATCTGCCGCTCGCTGTAGGACTGGTCCGGCTGATCGGCGTTGCGATGGAGGTCGCGCACCACCTCGGCGATCGAGACGGGATCGCCGGAGTTGATCTTGGCCTCGTACTCCTGCGCCCGCCGGCTCCACATCGCGCGCTTGGTGCGCGAGCGGCCCTTCAGGGTCTGCAGGGCGGAATCCATGATCTTGCGGCTCGACAGCTTGCGCAGGCCGGAATTCTTGGCCTTTGCCACCGGCACGCGCAGGGTCATGCGATCTTTATCGAACAGGATCGTAATGACCTGCAGGCTGTGGCCGGAGATCACCTGCGTGTCGATACCCATGACCTTGCCGACGCCATGGGTCGGGTAGACCACGAAATCGTGCTTCTTGAAACCGATGTCCTTCGCTGCTGGCATACGTCACTCTCTCTCGATCACACTTCCGGGCGGCACACCCGATAAAGCCTTCTCAGACAACGGGTTATGCCGCAAATCCTCTCCCGTTGGCGCCATGCCCCTCGATGGCGCCGTTACCGACTTGCAGTTAACGGGGAGCAAGTGCCGAACACCCGCGCCGTCACGCAGTTACGCGCCGGTAACCGACCGCGCGCAACGCAACTATAACTATATCAAACTGATACGATTAATTCAACCAATCCGCGACTGCCAGTCGCGGAATCCCGACGGGGTCGCGCTTTTAGCTCAGCCTTTTCCGGGGTTCGGGCTGAAGTGCTTCTCGAACTTTTCGGGTACGCTCTTCCATTGGTCGGCGTCGGCGGGCGGCTCGCCCTTGCGGGTGATGTTGGGCCAAGCCTCCGCATATTGGCGGTTCATTTCGACCCATTTCTCGGTGCCCGGTTCGGTATCCGGCAGGATCGCCTCAACCGGACATTCCGGCTCGCAGACGCCGCAGTCGATGCATTC
>JBGPEQ010000182.1:0-7385 GCA_041482855.1 Dongiaceae bacterium
ATCACGCGCTTGGCGTGGCCGGGATAGGCCTTCTTCATCGACACCACGGCGATGCGGTACGAGCAGCCCTCGGGCGGCAACCAGAAATCCACGATCTCCGGGAATTGCTGCTGAAGCAGCGGAATGAACACCTCGTTCAGCGCCTGGCCCAGCACGCTCGGCTCGTCGGGCGGGCGACCGGTGAAGGTCGAGAGATAGATCGGCTGGCGGCGCATGGTGATGGCGGAAAGCGTGAACACCGGGAACTGCTCGACCGAATTGTAGTAGCCGGTATGGTCGCCATAGGGGCCCTCGTCGCGATAGTCGTCGAGCGAGACATGGCCTTCGAGCACGATCTCCGCCTCCGCCGGCACCTTCAGCGGCACGGTCTTGCAGTCGACCAGCTCCACCTTCTTGCCGCGCAGCAGGCCGGCGAACTGGTATTCGCTGAGGGTGTCCGGCACCGGCGTCACCGCGGCGATGATGGTGCCGGGATCGGCGCCGATGACGGCGGCGACCGGGAAGGGCTCCGGCCGCTCGTTCTTCCAGCGGGCGTGGTGCTGGGCGCCGCCGCGATGCTTCAGCCAGCGCATCAGGGTCTGGTTGCGGCCGATCACCTGCAGGCGATAGATGCCGAGGTTGTAATCGTCTTCCTTCCGCTTGCCCGGCCCCTTGGTGACGATCAAGGGCCAGGTGACGAGCGGCGCCGGCTCGCCCGGCCAGCAGGTCTGGATCGGCAGGCGCGCCAGGTCGATGTCGGCCCCCTCCAGCACCACCTCCTGGCAGGGCGCACTCCCGACGCTCCTCGGCTTCATCGCCATGACCGTCTTCACCAGCGGCAGCATGTCCAGGGCCTCGCGCCAGCCGCCCGGCGGCTCCGGCTGTTTCAGGAAGGCCAGGGTCTCGCCGATCGCGCGCAAGCCCGCGGGCTCGCGGTCCATGCCCCAGGCGACCCGCTCGACCGTGCCGAACAGGTTCACCAGAACGGGCATGTCGTAGCGGTGGCCGCCGTCTCCGATGACGTTCTCGAACAGCACGGCCGGCCCGCCTTCGGCCAGCAGGCGGGTCTGGATCTCCGTCATCTCCAGCACCGGCGAGACCGGCGCCTTCACGCGCACGAGACGCTTCTCGCGCTCGAGCCGGTCGATGAAATCGCGCAGGGAGGCGTAGGGCATAGGCCATACAGGACTTGAGCCGGCGGTGTCCGTCAAGCCGCGTCCGCGTGAATCCACTGCCGCCGCCGGGGCTTTACGATCCGTGGGGCGTGTGGTTCGTTCCTACAGTCAGCAACGCGGTTCAATCGGGCCATGTCGGCAGGATTCATCCTCGCCATCGTCATCATTGTCGCCGTCGGCCTGTGGGGCATGCGCAAGGCGGGGGGCGGGCGGCCTGCGGCGCCGCGCGGTCCTGGTTCGCAGCCCGCGCGCAAGGAAGAACGGGTGCTCACGCTCGACGAGCGGATCGCGGAGGTCGCCAAGGAGCGCGATCCGGCGGCGGCGCGGGCGGCGCGGCGGCGGCTCGCCGAACAATGCATCCGCGCCGGCCGCGCCGCCGATGCGGTGAAGCTCTATGAGGCGGCGCTGGCGGGTGCGCGCGGCGGCGATCCGGCGCTCACCTTCGGCCTCGCCCATGCCCATTTCGAGAATCGAGACTATGAGCAATGCGTGGCGACCCTCGATCGCGTACGCCAACCCCACGGTCGCTTCAAGGTGCCGGAGATGCAGCTGCTCTATGCCCGCAGCCTGGAGGCGGCCAGCCGCTTCGACGAGGCAAAGGCGGCCTATGCGGCGGCGGTCGAGCTCTGTCCGGGCGAGGAGGCGCGCTGCCGCCAAGCCCTGCTGCTGCGGCGGGCCGGCGAGCCCGAGGCGGCGCTCGAACTGTTCCAGGCCATCGTGCGCTCTGTCGCCAAGGCCGATCCCGCTTACTTGCGCACCCAGCGCGAATGGTTCGAGATCGCCAAGCGCGCGATCGGCGGCTAACCGGCGGCCGCCTCGCCGAGCAGGCGCTCGACGATGACGCAGTCGCGCCATGCGCCGTCCAGCTTGGCGTGGCGGTGGTAGATGCCGACAGTGCGGAAGCCGCAGCGCTCATGCAGCGCCAGGCTCGCCGCGTTCTCAGGGAAGATGCGGGAGACAAGCTTCCAAAACCCGCGCGCGGGATAGGCCTCGATAAGCGCTTCGAGGGCGGCGCGACCGGCGCCGCGGCCGCGGGCGGCGGGATCGACATAGACCGAGTGCTCGGCCACGCCGGCATAGCAGGGCCGGCTGCGATAGGGGCCGGCGCCGGCGAATGCGACGATGCGGCCTTCGCATCCGACCACGATGGTGGGATAGCGCTCGCCCTTTTCGGTCAGCTGCGCGGCGATCTGTTCGACCGCGCGTGGCGCGGTCTCGAAGGTGGCGATACGCTCGGCGATGCCTTGATTGTAGATGGCGGCGATCGCCGCGGCATCCGCCGGCGTCGCCAGTCGAATCGTCATTTCCATAGTCATGTCTGTATGCCTCTTCGGCGGCACTCTTCGTTGGTTGGGTTTGGGGACCGCAGATGAACACAGATGGGCCGCGCGAAAAACCACATCCGTGTTCATCTGTGAGCATCTGTGAGCATCTGTGTTCATGACTTCTCTTTCGAGCGTTTGATTCGGGCCTATCGATGGATCGGTTTCCTGCTGAATTCGAGGACATGTTGACGGTAGCGGGTCGGCGCGTGCTGGCCGGGCGGTCGCCGCTATGCGGGGCGCTGGCGGAGCCTCGGCGGCGCTTTCTGGGCGAAACGGGGTTGGTGAGCGAGCGTTCGGCGCGCGCCGCGGTGCGGCTGCTCGAGCTCGCGCTCTATGGGTTGCTGGAGCCGCTGGAGCAGCCCATACCGCCGGAGACGATCTGGGAGATGACGAAGGACTACGGCGAACTGCTGCCGAAGACGGCGCGGGTGAAGACCGCTTATCTGGAGCGCCGGCGCGAGCGGGCCTATCGGCGTGCGCAGGAGATCGGGCTCGTCGGCATGCTGCGGTCTGAGAGCTTCGCCGCCTTCGCAGCGGCGCTCGCCGGGCGCGCGCTTAGGCGGCGCTGGGGCATCCAGCTCCTGTGCTATGGGCCAGGCGACTATGCGGGGCCGCACAATGACCATCATCCCGAGGAGCCGGCCGCGCGCGGCGGGTATCTCGACCTGCATGTCAGCCTCTGTGGCCGCGGCGTCGCGCAGCAATGGCTGGTCTATGCCGTGCAGGGCCATTTCAGCCGGATCGTCGACGTGGCGACGGTCGGCGGAATAACTGCCTACCGACTGCCGCTCTGGCACTACACGACGCCGTTGGTGGCGAAGGCGCGGACGGCCCCGAGCGCGGCGCGGCGGTGGGTGCTGCTGGGCACTTTTCTATACCGTCATCCATTTGTCGCGGAGACCCGCTTGCCAACGACCGGCCGGTTACTGAAAAATTAACGAAGCTTTGCCAAGCTGCTGCCGGGTTGGTGCCATGCCGCTGTATTTCGTCCTCATCGGTTTCGACCTCCTGTGCGCGGTCCACGTCGTGAAGACGCGGCGGCCGCTCTATTGGGTGTTCATCATCCTGATGATCCCGGTCCTCGGCAGCCTCGTCTATTTCATCGCGGAGATGCTGCCGGACCTGCTCCATAGCCGCGAGGCCAAGCAGGCCGTGCATGGCGCCCGCAAGGCGATGGACCCCGAGCGCGACTATCGCGCGCTGGCCGACCAGTTCGACACCGCCGATACGGTCGCCAACCGGCGGGCGCTGGCCGAGGAGTGCCTGCGGCTCGGCAAGATCGAGCAGGCCATCACGCTCTATCAGGGCGCGCTCAGTGGTATCCACAAGACCGATCCGGCGCTGATGCACGCGCTGGCGCGCGCCTATTTCGCGGCCGGCGATTTCGGGAGTTGCACGCGCACCCTGGAGGATCTCAGGGCGGCCAATCCGAAGTTCGAGTCGGCCGACGCGCACCTGCTCTACGCCCGCAGCCTCGAAGGCGAGGGCCGGCGCGGCGACGCCTTGCCGGAGTATGAGGCGGTGTCGCGCTATTTCGCCGGCGCCGAGGCGCGCTGCCGATACGCCCTGCTGCTGCAGCAGAGCGGCGAGACCGAACGCGCCCGCAAGCTGTTCGAAGAGGTCCTCCGTGCCGTCGACAAAGCCGGCGGCCCGTTCAAGCGCACCCAGCGCGAGTGGTACGACATCGCCAAGCGCAACCTGGCTTAGTTTCTTTCGGGCGTCGGCCGGCGCGTGCCGTAGCGGCGGCTGATGAGGATGCCGGCGAGGACCACGAACCCGCCGACGAACTGCAGCGCGCTCGCCGCCTCACCCAGGACGATCCAGCCGAGCAGGATGGCCAGGAATGGCTGCACCAGCAGCGCGACCGATGTGAAGGGCGCGGGCAATCGCGACATGGCGAGCGCGATGAACGCCTGACCGAAGGCCTGCGCCGACAAGGCCAGCGCCAGCACGATCAGCCAGCCGCGGAGCGTGGGGGCGGCCAGGGATTCGCCCGACAGCCAGGCGGCCGCGAACAGGCCCGGCAGGCTGAAGAGACAGGTCAGGCACATGATCGTGCCCGTGGGCAGGCCGCCGCGCAGCTGCTTGATCGCCAATAGATAGGCGGCGAAGAAGCCGGCGGCCGACATCGCGATGACATCGCCCCAAAGACGTTCACGGCTGAGCTCCATGCTGGCGGCGACCAGCGGCACTGCGCCGGCCAGCGATATGATCAGGCCGATCAGGAAGCCGCGGCCGATATGCTCGCGAAACAGCAGCCAGGCGCCGAGCGTCACGAAGATCGGCCCGGTCATCGTGAGCAGGCTGGCATTGGCGATGCTCGTGAGCTTCAGCGCCCAGTGCCAGGCGACGAGATCGCTCGTCCAGAACAGGCCGGCCAGGATGAGCGTCAGCCAGTCGCGGCGGCGGAGCGTGGTGAGCGCGCCGAGGCCGCGCTGCTCGACCAGCATCCAAATGGTCAGCACGGGCATGGCCAGCAGCACGCGCTGCACGGCGGTGGCGCTCGGGCCGATCTCGCTCATGCGCACCAGGAGCGGCGAGAAGGCGAGCCCCAGAATCCCGCCGGCCAGCGTCGCGAGGGCGCCGTGCCCCTGGGTTGCTGTGGTCAAAGCGAGAGGTCGGGAAGAAACTCGACTGTCCGATCCAGCGCCGCCGCCTCCGCATCCTTGACCGCCTTGGCGAAGGCGCGCGCCGAGCGGAAGGGACCGTGCTTGGGAAAGCGCGTGGGGTCGGCGGGAACGATGCGGCCGCTCTTGGGCAGCACCTTGAAGAAGCCGCCGTCGCGGCCGAGCAGCGGGATGATGCGCCGGCGGCGCGAAAACACGCGGCGCATGTTGGCCGATTGCAGCTTGAAGGTCTCGAACTCGTCGCGGTCGACGTCGAACAGCATCTCGTGCGCCGTCACGAACTCGCGCACGAAGGCGGGATCGACGATCTCGAGATTGGAGATCACCCAGCAGCTATGCTCGAAGTCCCAGTAATAGGCGAGGCCCGCGAACTCGCCGTCGCGCGTGATGTACGGATAGAACGGAAAGGCGCGGCAGGCCATCGAGCGGTTCTCGCGCTCGCAAGATGCGACGCCCTTGCATTCGATGGCGGTGCAGCTGTGATGCAGGCCTTCGACGATCTTGCGGCTGGCGGTGTCGTAGGGCTTGAAGCGGTGCCACAGGTCGCTGCGCGATTTCAGCAGCTGCCATTCGGTTTTCTGCACCAGCGGCACGGCGTTTTTGGCCGAGCAGCAGACCGGCTCGCCGCCGTTCAAAGGCGCGCATTTGCGGCCGCAATCGAAACGCGCGATCGGCGCCTCGAAGCGCTCGTAGATGCGCGCGAAGTCTTCGGGTTTCGCGGCCATCGGCGCGGTCCTGTCGCCCGTGAATGAAGTGTCGCAGATAGACGTGCGGCGCGATATCCGTCAAGGGCTGCTTGCACTGAGAACGGCGAAGGTTATCCTTCGGCCATTGTGCGTTTTGTGCGTTAACGATGTCGGGCGCGGCGAGAGGTGG
The DNA here is from genome assembly GCA_041482855.1 of Dongiaceae bacterium. Lineage (GTDB taxonomy): Bacteria > Pseudomonadota > Alphaproteobacteria > Dongiales > Dongiaceae > JBGPEQ01. The sequence continues at coordinate 5,983 of JBGPEQ010000182.1, forward strand.
GGACATGGCAACGTTCTGGGTCATCGGCGGAATCTATGCCGACACGAAGTTCGAGCGCATGGTCGATGGCGGGCCGGAAGCGCGCATCGGCCCGTTCGCGACGCACGCCGACGCCAAGGCCGAATGGCAGCGCCGCGCCTGGTCGACCGTCGACGACGCCCACGCGCGCTATCGCATCGAGGAGGAGGACGAGCGCGCAGCCGCCAAGTTCTGGGTCGTCGGCGGCATCTACACCGACACGCGCTTCGTCGAATCGGCCGGCGGTAGCGAGCAATGGTACGGACCGTTCGACAGCTATGCCGACGCCAAGGCCGAATGGGGCCGCCGCGCCTGGGCCACGGTCGATGATGCCCATGCGCGCTATCGCATCGAGAAGCGGGTAGGTGATCCGCGGGCGGCGGGCTAGGGGCCCGCGCCCAGGGCGTCATTCAAGCGCCGCCTCGCGCACCGGGCGGGGTCCGGGCTTGCCGGGGCCGAGCGGGACGACGACAGCGGCAGCGGCCGATGCGTTCTCCGGCAGCGGCGCTTCGCCCTTCTTCTTTCCGAGATTGAAGACGCTCAGCAGGCTCTTGAACGGCGCGGCGCCTGCCACCGCCGCCGCATCCGCGTAGTAGTCGAACCAGGGCAGCTTCGCCTCGGCATAGTCGCGCGCCGTCGGCGGCAGGGTCGGCGGGGCCTCGCCGGCGATGGCCCGCCAGGCCAGCGAGTTGGCGAGGGCGACGAAGCAGCGGCTGCCATCGGCCTGGTCCCAGGCCTCGACGCCGTGCTCGTCGTCATAGATGTGCTGGCGCATGCGGCCGCCCGGCGCCAGCCCCATGTCGGGGGCGGCGACGGGGGCAGCCATGCCGAACACTCGCATACTGCGCAAGACGAGGCTGGCGCGGTCTCGCTCGCGCTGCATTTCCTCATAGAGCGCGCGCTTCATCGGATAGGCGACGATCTGGATGCCGCCATGCTCGGCTTCACCGGTTATCTGCTCCTCGGCCGTGTAGCCATGGCCCAACGGCATGGCGACGAACTGGCGGATGACGCCCTTCTCGATGCAGTAGCCGTCGAGCCAGGGCTGCGGCGGTGCGGCCATGTAGTTCTGCGGCGCCATCGCGAGGCCGCTCGTCCAGGGCTTGCCGTCGACGGCGTTGATCTTGCCGGTCGCGACTTTCACCGCGAAAGGGTAGCCCGTTCGGCGACCGAAGCTGATCCACAGCGCCTCCGACTGGAACATCGGCAGCATGACGCCGCCGCGCGGCCGCCAGTGCTCCGGCACGCGCGCCGCGTAGTCGTCGACATGGCGCAGCGGGAAGGCGCTCAGCCCCGGCGGCAGCGGATTAGGTGCGCTCGTCATCGGGAATGCGCAGCGTGCGCTGAAACGCAATATCTAGGCGCGCATCTTCGTGCACTTCGGG
>JBGPEQ010000183.1:0-7351 GCA_041482855.1 Dongiaceae bacterium
CATGCGCAAACTTCTTGTCCATCTCAACGCCATCGCTGCAAAGTACTACGCCGAGCTCGAACAAACCGCTTGACCGCTCAACACAGTCGCTCTCCCGCTTCGCGGTAGAGGGGACACCGCCTGCGCAGTCGCATGATCGAGCCCAAGCGCGTAGCGGGTGGCCCTCCTTCGCTAAAGCTTCGAAGGGCATCCTGCTTCGCTTCAACTTTGGTAGTCCTGCGAAGCGCGGAGCGCGAAGCAGGATGGCGGACCCGGCGAGATTCGAACTCGCGACCTCTGCCTTCGGAGGGCAGCGCTCTATCCAGCTGAGCTACGGGTCCGGCGGGGGGCTGAAAAAGCCCTTGCAACATACTGTATTCCCGCTATTCAGGTAAAGGCGGGAACGGCCATGGCCGGCCCGCCGTTCAGCAACGGTTCATCCGGGATCGGCTATCGACGGCATCACTTTGTCGCAGCTTGATCCCGTTGAGGGATGACCCCATGTGAGCAGAGGCGAGGCTGCGGCCTCGTTCCTGCCCTCTTGGGTCGCCCGCAAGAAATATCGGTAGAAAGGCCTCGCATGCTCGATGTTTTGCGCGGCCGGTCGGGGATTGTCAGTCGCTTTCTCGACCGGTCCATTCGCTGCCTGATTCTCGTTCTCGCCCTGTCGGCCTTCGGCGCCGCCGATCTGCGCGCGCAGGAAGTCGGACCGCGCGCCGTCGTCTCGAGCTTCCAGGATACGCTGCTCGCGACCATGAAGGAGGCCGGCCCGCTCGGCTTCGAGGGCCGCTATCAGCGCCTGCAGCCGGCCATGGAATCGGCCTTCGATCTCGCGCAGATGACCCGCATCGTCGTGGGCGCCCGCTGGGCCAGGCTGAGCGAGGCCGAGCGCAAGCAGGTGGTCGACCTCTTCCGCCGCTTCTCGGTCTCCACCTATGCCAGCGAATTCACCGGCTATGGCGGCGAGCAGTTCGAGATCGGCGGCGACCGCGCCCAGGCTGGGCTCGGCACCATCGTGGAGACGCGGATCGTGCTCAAGAAAGACAAGCCGGTCGCGCTGAACTACCTGCTGCGAGAGACGCCCCAAGGCTGGAAGATCTTCGACGTCTATCTCGATGGCTCCATCAGCGAGTTGGCGCGCCGGCGCGACGAGTTCGCCAGCATCATGCGCAGCCAGGGCGTCGACGGCCTGATCGCGCTGCTGAAGAAGAAGAACGAGGAGCTGGCCGGCAGCTGAGTTTGCTCACCGCCGATTCGGCACCGGCCCCATCAGGGCCGGCAGCAGCAGCAGCGACGCCAGCAGGGTGTGGCCGAGGCCGATGGTCAAGAGCCAGCCCATGGCGGCCATGCCGAGATGGCCCGAGAGCGACAGGCTGCTGAAGGCGGTCGAGGTGGTGAGGCCGCTGAACAGCACGGCGCGCGCCGTGCTCGATTGCAGCGGATCGGGGCGGCCGGCGCGCCAGTTCACCACGAAATAGATGCTGAAGGCGACGCCGATGCCGAACAGCAGCGGCAGCGCGATGACGTTGGCGAAATTCACGGAGAGGCCGAGCAGGATCGCCGTCTCCGCCGTCATCAGCGCCGCGAACAGCAGCGGCGCGATCACGAGTATCACGTCCCAGACGCGGCGCAGGACGATGGCGAGCAGGACAACCACGCTTACGAGCGCGAATACGCCGGCGAGTTGAAAGGCGCGCCACACCGTCTCGCCTGATTCCTGCAGGCTGACCGCCGTGCCCGTGATTTCAGGCGCGATCTTCTTCACCGCGTCGACGAAGCGGACGAGCGTGGCGTTGTCGTTGGAATCGCCGCGCGGATAGACCTCGACGCGGGCGCGACCGTCGGGCGCCAGCCATTCGCGCTTGAGATCGTCGGGCAAGGTCTCGAAACTGACCGGCCCGGCCGCGAGCGCGGTGCGCAAGCCGTCGAGCTGTGTCGGCAGGCCGGAGATCAAGGCGCGCTGCATGATGGCGATGCCCTCGTCGCCCCTGGCGGTCAGGCGGCGCAGGACCTCGGTCAACCGCTTGGCCGACGGAGTCGCGTTCGGCAGTGCGTTCAGCCCGTCGATGGTCCGGGAGGCCGTTTTCAGCGTGACGGCAGGGTCGGCCGTCGGCTTGACGGCGGAAGGCGACAGGCTCGGCAGCAGGAACAGCCCGGCGTCGCCGATCATGCCCAGCTTCGCGTCCTGGTCGTCCGGAATGAACGAGCGGATGGTGAGCGCCTGCCTCACCTCCGGCAGGGATTGCAGTCGCGCGGCCAGGGCCTCCGCCGCGTCGGGCGACGGCGTGAGGATCTGCAGCGTGTTGGGCGTGGTGACCTCGTTGCGCATCAGCTCCAGCAGGGTGGCGACCGATTCCGCCCGCGGGTCCTTCAGATGCAGCGGGTTGAAATCGAACTGCTGGTACCACAGCAGGACGAGGCCGCCGGTGGCGAGAATTCCCGCCAGGGCGAGCACGCGCCAGCGGTTGCGCAGCAGGAAGCGGTCGAGCGGGGCCGCCCAGGCGAAGCCGATGCGCTCCTGCTCGCCGCCCGGCTTGAGGATCATGAGCAGCGCCGGAAGCAGGGTCAGGTTGAGGACGAGCGCGATCAGCATGCCCACGCCGGCGATGACGCCCAGCTCCGAGACGCCCTTGTAGGCCGTCGGCACGAAAGCGAGGAATCCCGCCGCCGTCGTAATGGCCGCGAGGAACAGCGGTCCGCCGATGCTGCGGCCGGTGCGGCGCAAGGCGATCGCGAGATCGTCGTGCTTGTGGCGCTCGTCGCGATAGCGCACGCAGACCTGGATGCCGAAATCGACGGCGATGCCGATGAACATGGCGGCGAAGGCAACCGAGATCAGGTTGAGCGCGCGGACCGCCGCGAACGCGAAGGCGAATGTCGCGACCAGCCCGACCAGCAGCGTGCAGGCGATGGCGAGCATCGGCTTGAACGACCGCAGGGCGAGGAAGAGCCAGCACAGCACGACAACGAACGATCCCAGCGTGGCGAGCCCTATGCCCCTTCTCAAGCTGCCGAACTCCTCGTCGTTGAGGGCGACGATGCCGGTCAGGCGCACGCGCACGCCGCTGGCCTGGTTCAGATCCAGCTCGGCGGCAGTGTCGCGCACCACGGCGGTGGCGGCGGCGCCCGGCCGCAGCTGGGAATTGTCGAGCACCGGCTTGGCCAGGACAATGCGCTGCAGCTCCATCGGCGTCGGCTCGCGTCCCGTCAGCAGCCTTTGCCAGGAGAGCGACGGGCCATGGCCGGCCTGGGCCGCCTGCAGGCTGTCGGCAATGGCCGCGAAGGAGCGGTCGAGCTCGGCCGGGTCGAGTTGTCCGCTGGCGGCGCCTTCGAGCGCCAGGTTGAAGGCCCCGAACAGTCCGTTGACGCTGGGATCGCTGGCGAGGGCGGCCATGAGCGGCTGGGCCTTGGCGAGCGCGTCGGTCAGCTGCTCGACCTCCGCGGTCGGCAGGAACAGCAAGCCGTTGCGGCGGAAGAAGTCGGAGGCATCGGGCCGGCGGACCGAAGTGAACATGTCCGGACGCGCGGCCAGCCGCATTGCCAACCGGCCGGCGGCATCGTCGGCAAGCTCCGGCGTGGCGCCGTCGACGACGATGACGAGGGTGTCCTCGTTCTGCGGAAACAGCCGGGCCATTTCGGCCTCGGCCTGGCGCCAGGGCAGCGTCGGATCGATCAGGTGATCGGTGCTGGCATCGATTTTCCAGTGGGTGGCCGTGTACCAGCCGAACACCACCGTGAGCACGAGGCAGACGGCCACGATGGCACGGGCGTGACGGCGCGAGAACTCGACGACCCACTCCGTCACGGCCGCGATGCGCGGCGCGACGACGTCCTCAGGCGAGGTCATCCCGGTGTCTCTATTCATTCGGCTGGCATCGATGGTGGCAGGACGGGCGGCTTATAGCCAACCGACATGGTTCTGTCATGGCTTGGTTTTATTTGGGGCGGGATCGCGTCGGTGCGTCACTGCCGGGCGAGGACCGGCAGCTCGGCCTTGAGATTGTCGTCGTCGGTGGCAAGCAGCCGCGCGGCCAGGGCATCGCCGCCCGAGGGCAGCGGCGCCGCCGGATCGGCGATCCAGGCGACGATGTCGTTGCGCACGGCGGCGGCGTCGAGGTCGCGCAGCAGCATGTGATAGCCCTTGGGATAGAGGGCGATGCGCGGCCGGCGGGCGGCATCGGCGGGCAGCCGATGCAGCGTAGCCACGATCGCGCTTCCGGGCATGATGTCCTCGCGGCTGCCATAGAGCACGAGCGCCCGCCCGCGCAGGCGCGGCGCCGCGTCATAGGCAAGGTCCATCAGGTTGACCAGGCCGTAGATGGCGTCGACCCGGGTCTCCTTGATGACCAGCGGATCGCGACCGAGCTGGCGCAGCATGGCGATATTGTCGGAGGGATGGATGTTCAGCCCCTCGCCGGTCAACTCGGCCCACGGCACGGTGTGGGCGGCCAGCCAGAGGGCGCCGGTTTGGATCGGCCCTTGCATCTCGCGGCCCCAGATAGCCGGCGCGGTCAGGATCAGTCCGTCGGAAACCGGCGGATCGGTCGAAGCCGCCGCCGCCATCACGACCGAGCCGCCCATGCTCTCGCCGAGCAGATAGAGCGGCGTCGCCGGATAGCGCGCGCGCAACAGCGCCGCCGCATCGCGCAGGTCCTCGATCATGCGGTCTTCGCCGGGCCACAGGCCGCGATAGGGCGCCGCGCCGAAGCCGCGCTGGTCATAGGCGAAGGTGGCGATGCCGGCCTCGGCCCAGGACTTCGCCGGCGCGTCGAACGAGAAGGAATAGTCGTTGAAGCCGTGCAACGCGAGGATCACGGCCTTGGGCTCGCTCGCCGGCTGCCATTGCCGCAGCGGCAGCGCCGCGCCGTCGTTCATGATCATGCGGTCGGCGAGCAACTGGGGCGCCACGTTATCTGTGCCCGGCGGCTGCAGCTGCGGCGCACAGGCGCCGAGGAACATCATCAACAGGAGCGCGAGCCGTTTCATGCCGCATGCCCCGTGCCGGCGCTGTCGCGGCGCGTCAGCTGTAGGAAAATGTCCTCGAGGTCGGCCTCGAGCGTCGTCAGGTCCAGAATGTTGAGGCCGGCGGCCTGCACGGCCGCCAGGATCTCGCCGATGCGCGTCCGGCTCGGCTGATAGCGCAGCACCAGGCGGCGCGGACTTTGCAGCCGTGCATCGAAGCGGGCGAGCGGCGCCGGCACGCCGGCCAGATCTTCCCCCAGGATGAACACCAGTTCCTTGCTGTCGAGTCGGCGCAGCAGCGCCGCGGTGGGCTCGCAGGCGATGACCCGGCCATGATCGATGATGGCGATGCGATCGCACAGCTCCTCGGCTTCCTCCAGATAGTGGGTGGTGAGCAACACGGTGGTGCCGGCGGCGTTGAGCGTGCGCACATAGCTCCAGAGCTGCTGGCGCAATTCGACGTCGACGCCGGCCGTCGGCTCGTCCAGCACCAGCACCGGCGGCGTGTGGACCAGCGCCTTCGCCACCATCAGCCGCCGCCGCATGCCGCCGGAGAGCGTGCGCGCATAGGCCTCGGATTTGTCGGCGAGGCCGAGCGCGTCGAGGATCTCCATGGTCCGCCGCTCGGCCTTCGGCACGCCATAGAGGCCGGCCTGCAATTCCAGCAGTTCGCGCGGCGTGAAGAACGGATCGATGTTCAGCTCCTGCGGCACCACGCCGATGGCGGCGGCGGCGGCGCGCGGGTGGCGGTCGAGGTCGATGCCCCAGATGGCGGCCGTGCCGGAGGACTTGATGACCAGCTGGGCCAGGATGTTGATGAGCGTCGATTTGCCGGCGCCGTTGGGGCCGAGGAGGCCGTAGAGGCTGCCGCGGGGTATGGCCAGGTCGATGTCGATGAGCGCCTGCACCGCCGTGCCGCTCTTGGCGCGGTAGGTCTTGTTGAGACCGCGCACGACCACGGCGTCATCAGGCATTCCGGCGGGGGCCGCGGCAGGCATAGGATCCTTATGGCCGAGGGCGAGCGACATGCGGTTGCTTATGGCTTGGCCGCATGGGTATCATCCGCGCCGCCCCGCCGCAAGCCAAGCCCGAGTTAACCAATGTCGATCGAACCGCCGGAAGTTGTAGAAACCGATAGCGATAAAGTGGCCTGCGAAGGCAACGACAGCGCCCTCGGCCACCCCCGCGTCTTCCTCAGCATCGGCAAGGAAGGCTTCGTCGAATGCCCCTATTGCGACCGCCGGTTCGTGCTGAAGGCGGGGGCGATGGCGGGTTCGGGGCACTAAGGCGGCCGATCCCCGTGAGCGGCAGACGAGGTAAGGCGAGATGAAACAAACGCATCAGCTGACGGCCATCATCGAACGCGAAGGCGATGGATATGTCTCACTCTGCCCCGAGCTGGACATTGCCAGTCAGGGCGACAGCGTCGAAGAGGCTCGCGCCAATCTGCAAGAGGCCGTGGAACTATTCTTCGAAACCGCCGATCCGAGCGAGATCAAGAATCGGCTGCACGGCGAGATTTTCGTCACCCGACTCGAGGTCGCGGTTGGGTAAGCTCCGGATTCTGTCCGGGCGTGATATCTGTCGTATCCTGACAGGTCACGGATTTGCACAGGTTCGCCAACGTGGCAGCCACATCATCATGCAGAAGAAGACGGAAGGCTCGACCGTAACAGTCCTGTGCCCGATCATTCGGTAGTGCGGATTGGGACGTTGCAGGCAGTCATTCGCCAGTCAGGCGTACCACGGAGCGAATTCGAGTCGGATTAACGGCGAGGCGACTGCCATGCCTGACACAGGCCCTCAACCCAAGCACGTCTATCTCGTCGACGGCTCCGGCTACATTTTCCGGGCCTTCCATGCGCTGCCGCCGATGACGCGGGCGGACGGCACGCCGGTCAATGCGGTGCTGGGATTCACGAGCATGCTGATGAAGCTCATCAGCGAGACCGATGCCGATCACATCGCCGTCATCTTCGACACCGCGCGCGCGACCTTCCGCAACGAGATCTACTCCGAGTACAAGGCGAACCGGCCGCCGCCGCCCGAAGAGCTGATCCCGCAATTCCCGCTCATCCGCGAGGCCACGCGCGCCTTCAACCTCCCGGCCATCGAGATGCATGGCTACGAGGCCGACGATCTCATCGCCACCTATGCGCGCCTGGCCAAGGAGGCCGGCGCCGACGTCACCATCGTGTCGTCGGACAAGGACCTCATGCAGCTGGTCAATGAGCGCGTGAAGATGTTCGATCCGATCAAGAACAAGCCGATCGGCGCCGCCGAGGTCGAGGAGAAGTTCGGCGTCGGTCCGGACAAGGTGGTGGAGGTGCAGGCGCTCGCCGGCGATTCCACCGACAACGTGCCTGGTGTGCCCGGCATCGGCGTGAAGACGGCGGCCGAGCTGATTAGG
>JBGPEQ010000184.1:0-7331 GCA_041482855.1 Dongiaceae bacterium
CATCACGCCGACCGCTTATTGGGCCCACCTGCGCGTGCCGGCGGCCAAACTGTGGATCGAACTGCTGGCCATCGTGCCGTTCGCATTGCCCGGCGTTATCCTGGCCATGGGGCTGATCCGCTTCTACTCGAACGTGCCGTTGCCGATCATCAATACCCCCAACATACTCGTTGCCGCCTATATCGTACTGACTTTGCCGTTCATGTATCGCTCGGTGGCTAACTCGCTCGAGGCGATCGAAGCCCGGACCCTCGACGAGGCCGCCCGCAGCCTTGGCGCCGGCCACTGGTGGACGCTGCTGTTCGTGATCCTGCCGAACATCGTGCCGGGCGTGGTCAACGGCAGCCTGCTGGTGTTTTCGACCGTGTTCGCGGAATTCACCCTGGCCAATCTGCTGACCGGCACGCGCTTCAAGACATTCCCGATATACCTCGTCGATTTCACGCGCTTCGACGCCCGCCAGGCGAGCGCCCTGGCGGTGATCAGCTTTGTATTCGCCTGGCTCATTTCGCTCGCCATCCTGTGGCTCGCAGCGCGCGGCGGCACGCCGCGGGGAGCGCCGCTGGCGCGCTAGGCAAACCAAGGTCGGCCCTTGCTCTAGACAGGAACAATGGCCGCCGGCATGATCCACTCACAAAGCAACACCAAACGGAGTCGGGAGGATCCATGTCATACAGAAAATTGTGCGGCCTCGCTGCATGGGCCGCGTCTGCGATGCTCGTCACTGCCGCGCTTGCGCCCGGCGCAGGGGCGCAGGACGACGCTGCCGTGGTCGCCGGAGCAAAGGCGGAGGGCAGCCTGGTCAGCTACGGCATGTCGGACGATTGGGTGAATTTCGGCAACATCTTCGCAAATATCGAGTCGAAATACGCCGTCAAGCATGCTGACACCGACATGAAGTCGGCGGAGGAGATCACCCACCTGCTGGCTGAGCAGAACGCGCCGGTGATGGATATCGCCGATATCGGCTACGACTTCCTGGCGCCGCTGCTCGAGAACAACCTCGCCGCCAGCTACAAGAACGCGTCGTGGGACAAGATCCCCGACGGCTTCAAGGACAAGGACGGGCGCTGGGCCTCCTCCTATTGGGGCGCCATCAGCTTTCTGATCAACACCGACAAGGTCAAGGATGCGCCGGCAACGTGGAACGACCTGCTCAAGCCGGCCTACAAGGATATGGTCTGCAGCCGCGATCCGCGCGTATCCACCTATGCCACCGCTTCCGTGCTGGCGGCCGCCTATGCGAATGGCGGCGGCGAAGCGAACGTCCAGCCGGGTTTGGACTGGTTCAAACAGCTCCGCGACAGCGGCAATTTGCGCCAGGGCGTCGTGCTGAACGTGGCATCGGTGCAAAAAGGCGAGTGCCCGATTTCACTGGTTTATGATTTCGACGGATTTGCCAAGCGGGACGCGACCGGCCTGCCGTTGCAGGTGATCATCCCGAAGGACGGAACGGTCGGAATGCTGTTCGCTCAGTACATCAGCGCCAACGCGCCACATCCGAACGCAGCCAAATTAGCGATCAACTACTTCCTGTCGGATGAGGGCCAAGTCATGCTGGCCCAAGGCTATGCGCATCCATCGCGCGATGTGAAGCTGCCAGCAGATGTCGAAGCCAAAATGCTGCCGAAGTCCGCCTACGGCACGATCCACTTTCCCACTGACCTGCCGGCCTTCTCTGTGGCGGTCAAGAAGATCGTCGATGGCTGGAACGCGATTGCAGGTCCGTAAGGCATAAGATTCCAGTATGGGGTGGAGCCATCTATGGCTCTGCCCCACTGGGCCCGCGACTTGCCGGGTGACGTCGACATCAGTAGGCATTGCGGTACTTCTCGCAGATCTCGTCGGGACTGAGATTGGCCATCAGATCGATCTCCTTGCGCTTCACGGCGAGATAGGTGCGCCACAGGTTGGGCGAGAACCAGCTCTTCACGACCGCATCGCCTTCCATCCGGGCCAGGGCCTGATCGAGCGTCGCCGGCAGTTCGACGATACCGAGCGCGCGGCGCTTATCGGCGCCGATGTCGTGCGGATCCTCCTGGATCAGCGGCGGCAAGGGCAGCTTGTCCTTGATCCCGGCCAGGCCGGCGCGCACGAGCGCGGCGAGCGCGATGTACGGGCAGGCCGTACTGTCGGCAGGGCGATATTCGAGGTTGTAGAGCCGGCGCGTCGCCTCTGCCGTGCCCTTGGGCGGCAGGCAGATGCGCAGCGCGGCTTCGCGATTGGTGATTCCGAGGCAGGCATAGCCGGCGCTCCAATGATGGGGTCCGAGGCGGAAGTAGGATGGCGGGCTCGAGGCCGTGAGCGCGCACAGCGCGGGCATGTGGCGGACGATGCCGGCCGCGAATTGGGCGGCCTTCCCGGTTAGGCCGCCGGGACGCTTGGGGTCGTGGGTGGCCGGCTTGCCGTCGGGCGTCTGCAGGCTGAAATGGATGTGGGCGCCGTTGCCGGGTCGGTTCGCGAAGGGCTTCGGCGTGAAGCTGGCGCGATAGCCAGCGCGTCGCGCGACTTCGCGGATGACCTCCTTCACGATCACCATGCGGTCACCGGCGGCGACGCCGACCGCCGGCTTGCAACTCACCTCGTATTGGCCGACGCCATACTCCGGCTCGAAGGTCTCGGGCTCGGCGCCGGCTTGGCGCAGCGCCGCCACCATGCGCGCGCCCAACTCCGGCAGCAGGCGGAAGGCCTCAAGCGAGAATGGCGTCGCGTTCGGCAGGTTCGGCCCGATCAGCTGGAATTCCAGCTCCGGCGAGGCATAGAGGCAGAGGCCGGTCTCGCGCTTGAGATCGGCCAGCGCCGCCTTGAGGAAGCTGCGCGGACAGGAGTCCCAGACCTCGCCGTCGGCGGTGAGGCCGTCGCACATCACGAGGTGGAGGGGCGCCTGCCCATCGCCCAGCTCGACGCGCGCTTCCGACTCCGGCGCCGGAGTCATATGGGCCTCCTCCATGGGGCCCCAGGGATTGTCGGCGATGTCCTCGAAGGGTGTCAGCGCGTGACCGGCCATGGCCCAGTTGATGCCGGTCTTCTTGCGGCCGCCATAGGCCTTCATCGGCACGCCGCGGCCGCGCGTGATGCCGACGAGATCGTTCCAGGCCAGGAAGATCAGTTCTTCGCTGGTCGCCATGTCGTTGGTTCCGGTCTTTCCCTTCGTCGACGCAAGATGCACGCCGTCCAATGCGACGTAGCCTAGCCGCGAGAGCGCCGCAACATCGTTCTGTCAGCGATGAGTCGTCTAGCCAATCTCGAAAAACGTCGTAAGTATCCAGTGACGCAGAAAAGCGACTCGCTCTCTCAACGCGATCCGGCTTCCTCCCGCACGCAGTGGAGGAGGATCAAGATGGGGGCCTCTCTACAACCGAATGCATTGCAGTTCTGTCCCTGCGACCCCAACCCAACCTCCTCCACTGCGCGGAAGAGGAATCATCACCTAGGCCCCTCCCGCCTGGATCAGTGTTTCGTGATTCCCGGTACTGGTGCATCAAATCATGCGCTTGGTACCCGGATCAACGCCTGAACCCCAGTTCGTCTATTCGTCGCAGATGTGCCAATTGCGGACCCCTGCGCCCTAAGAGGCACAAATGGCTGCCGGAAGCTGGGCCAACGCCAAAGCCTGGATAGTGGGTCGGCATGAACTGCCCCTAAACCTGTGCAAACTTGCATAGCATCTGCACGCGTGTTATCCCTCCAACCCACTCGGAGTGAGCGTCATGCGTGGACTGCTGGCACTGCTCATGTTGACATTCGCGGCCACAACGGCAGCCGCCGGTGATTCACTGTTCGCGGCGATCGACGCCGGAGATCGGGCTGCCGTAGAACAGGCCCTGGCCAATGGTGCCGATGTGAATAGTCGGGCGCGCGATCAGGCAACACCTCTCATCGCCGCTGCTCTCGGGGACCGGCTTGCCATCGTGGAATTGCTTCTGAGCAAGGGAGCCGATGTCACGGCGCGGAATTCCGGCGGCTTCACGGCGCTCCATGCGGCGGCCTATTCCGGCAGCGTTCCGATCGCCAAGCTGCTGCTCGAGAAGGGCGCGGTACTCGAGGATGCTAACAACAAGGCGGGCGTCACGCCGATGATGGTGGCGGGCGAGGAGGACCACGTCGCGGTCGCCGAGCTTCTCATCGCCCAAGGCGCCGACGTCAATCATCCGGAAATTCACGGCTACCTGCCGATGACGCGCGCTCTCTGGAAGGGCAACAAGGACATCGTCTCGCTCTACAAGCAGCATGGGGCCACCTGCCCGCCGGCCAAGATTCTCGGCGGTGAGGACTGGTCCCGGCAGTGCCTGGAAATAGGCCAATAGTGGGAGTTCGAACGATGGATATGAAAAGCCGCAACAGGCGGACAACGCGCCTGTGGAGCCTGGCGGCGGTGGCCGTCATCGCCCTCGCCGCCGAGGCCGGGCCGGTTCTCGCCGACGATTCCGTGAATACCGGATATTTCGGCGGCGTCGCGATCATGGGCTACGATCCGGTGGCCTATTTCACGGAAAACCGGGCGGTGAAAGGTTCCGAGGAATATTCCTATGACTGGCTCGGGACGCCTTGGCATTTCGCCAGCCGCAAGCACATGGAGATGTTCCAGAGCGAGCCCGTATCGTATGCACCACAATACGGTGGCTACTGCGCCGGCGAGGTCCTCGCCGGCTCGGTCACCGTCAACATCGATCCGGAAGCATTCAAGATAATCGACGGCAAGCTCTATCTGACCTACGACAAAGCGCACACCGCCGATTTCGCCGCCCATGCGAGCGACAAAGTGCCGAAGGCGGATGCAACTTGGCCGAAAATCCAACTCAAGGCTGAGCTGAACAACTACTGACAGGTGTGCGCCAGTCTATTGCACCTGCTGCACCGAAAAATAAAAGACCTTGCTTGAATTGACGAAGGCATAGCTGGGTTCGCCGGCAACATCGGCCTGCTTGTAGACGGGACCGCAAATATCGCGCCCGAACATGTTTTCGCTCTGCTCGCACAGTTGGTCGCCATCGACGAAGACCGTTTCGGTGACGAACTGTTTCGCCGATCGGAAGGCTGTTTTGCCGTCCTTACCGATATACATCATCGCCGGCAAACCGGGTTCGATGCGACCCTCTAAAGTGTGGCCCAAGACGAGGTTCGCAATCGTCTCGCCTTTCAGCCGGTCGCGCTCGTCGGCGGAGAAGCCGAAAGGCCATTCGGGGAGGCCCGCTCTGCGAAGCGCCTCGATGAGAAGTGCGAGGTCTTGGGCGTTGCGAAAATGCGCCCATTTGATACGGATGGCTGCGATGGACCTGCCATTGGGAATGATGGCAAGACCTTGGGCTTGGGCCACCGCGGCCTGGGCTTCGGCGATCCGACCGGCGCGCGCATAGGCGGCAGCAAGCGAGATGAGGATATTGCCCACACCCGGCGCTTCGTCACGGGCACGTTCCAGCGTCGCGATCGCTCTGTCGCTGTCGCCTTTGAAGAAGAAGACAAGGCCCGCCACTTGCCGGTTGATCGGCGAAAGATTGGGATCGAGTCTCAGCGCGGTCTCGATCGCGGCGGCGGCTTCGGCGAAGTCGCCGGCGAACAAAGAGACCTGAGCAAGCGCGATTTGCGCCTCGACATCCCCGGGTCCCAGCAAGACGGCCTTACGGGCGGAGGCAATGGCCTCCTCATACCTCCCGTTCTCACTTTGCACTATGGCGAGGATCGCGTAGGGCAGCGACAGGTCCGGGTTCAGCTGCAGCGCCCTCCCCGCATTGTCGTAAGCCCGCTTGCGTGCCGGCGCACTTTGCAGCACATCATCATAGTTGTTGAGCCAGATGTAGACGGCTGTGCGGGCATCGGCTGCGAACGCTTCGGCGAAAGACGGATCGAGAGCAACCGCTCGTTCATATGAATCCAGGGCCTCGCGCAGCGCCGTCGGGCGGCCGGTACGCGTCGCCTGCTCGCCGCGCATATAGTAGTCGTAGGCTTCGAGATTGGCAGTCGGCGGGCGCGCTATCCGCTTCGACTCTGGGGCTGAAGGCTCCACGCCGAGCGCCTTGACGAGTTCCTGCCTCATCGCGTCCAGAACGGCAAATACATCCGACACCGGGCGGTCGAAGCGGTCGATCCACAACACATGATTACCGGTCGCTGTGTCGACAAGCTGTGCATTGATGCGCATTTTGTCCCCATCGCGCCAGACGCTGCCCTCGACCACATACCGGACGTCGAGATCGCGGGAAATGTCAGCCAAACCTCGACCCTTGTAGGCGAAAACGGAGTTGGCGGCCCTCCCATCCAGACCGGAAAGATTTTCGAGATCGCTGATCAAACCCTCGGTGATGCCATCGACGAAAGAATCCTGATTCGGATCACCGCTCAGGTTCGCAAATGGCAGGACCGCGACGGAAGGCCGTTGCGGCGCGGAGGGCTTCTGCCATCCAAACACGATTGCAATCAGTACGATCAGCAGTGCTCCGATCCCCGCCAGAATCACGATCGGTGCGCCCGGCCGACGCGATGCGGCTATGATTTTTCCTGCTTGCGTGGGATCGAGCAGAACGCGATAGACGCGAACCGGGTCGGCGATGTTCTTTAGCTGTTGTTCTCCAAGAGCGGCAAAGCCGACATCGACCTTGTGCGTCGCGTGATCGAAGGCAGTGCCGGAGATGCAGATACCTCCGGGCTCTGCCAGCCCCTCCAGACGCGCGGCGATGTTGACCCCGTCGCCGTAGATATCGTTGCCGTCAATGATGACGTCGCCGAGATTCACGCCGATGCGAAACTGAATTCGCCGTGCTTCGGACGCGCCCTGATCGTAGCCGGTCATTCTGCGCTGGATCGCGGCAGCACACTGGACAGCATCGACAACGCTCGCGAACTCCAGCAGCGCGCCGTCGCCCATGAGCTTGATTGTTCGACCATGGAACTCTTCGATCGCAGGATCGACCAGCTCCGTCCGGCAAGCCTTCAGCCGCGTGAGCGTACCGACCTCGTCCTCTCCCATGAGGCGGCTGTAACCGACCACATCGGCAGCGAGTATTGCCGTAACCCGTCGCTCCATCCCGTCCGCCTCCATGGCCGGTCGAAGCGACAGGCCATCAGCGCATTCTACGCCCACTTCGAATGCGAGTGTCGACGGTCGGCCTCCTGACGGTGATCTTCACATGGCGCACCGGGCTCACCCATCAGTCCTGGGGCCTGCCACGCCCCGGCATGAGGCCGGGACGTCCGGTTCGGGTCAATCACGTCATGTTACCATGTCCGCGACGTGTCTGGTTAGCGGGTAAACCCGGAAGCGTTGGTTCGCTGTTGATGGTGGTGCGCCGGCCGCGATTCAAGCTCCCAAAGCTGGAGCCTCGAATCATGCGATA
>JBGPEQ010000185.1:0-7313 GCA_041482855.1 Dongiaceae bacterium
ACTCCGGCGGGGTCGGTCGTGTAGCGTTCCGCATAGAAATAACGCAGGTCGCCCTCGTACAGGTTCGCCGCCATGAAGAACATCCAGCGCAGAAACCGCGCATGCGCCGGCGTCGCCGGCTTGGGCGCCAGCCCCTTGTCCGGGAACGCGTTGGCGAGATGGACGACGATGGCGGCGGATTCCGTCATCAGCGTGCCATCGGGCAACTGCAGGACGGGAACCTGCCGCATCGGGTTGATGGCGACGAAATCCGGCCTATTCTGCTCGCCCTTGGCCGTATCGACGGTGATCACCTTGTGGGCGGCGCCGGCCTTGACCAGCGCGACCTCGACGGCAAAGCCGCCGGAACCGTCGTGGCTGTAGAGCGTGTAGGCCATGCCATTTCCTCCCGAGCTTGCGATGATCTCACGCCGCCGACGGCGCTTTCCGCGCGGTCGCGGCGAGGGCGTCGCGGGCGTCGGCCACGATCTCGAACGAGCGCAGGCGGGCGGCGTGATCGAACATCTGGGTCGTCACCATGATCTCGTCGGCCTGGGTATCGGCGATGAAGGCGGCGATGCTGCGGCGCACCGTCTCGGGCGAGCCGACGACCGCGTAGCGGAGCGAGTGCTCGAGGCCCGCCTGCTCGATCGCCGACCACAGGCCGTCCGTGCTGTCGACCGGCGGCGGGAGCTGGCCCGGCGTGCCGCGCCGGAGGTTCACGAAGGCCTGCTGCAGTGAGGTGAAGTGGCGGCGCGCCTCGGCATCGCTCGCCGCCGCGAAGACATTGACGCCCAGCATGACATAGGGCCGGTCGAGCTGCTCCGACGGCCGGAAGCGACTGCGATAGAGCTGCAAGGCCTCCATCAGGTGATCGGGCGCGAAGTGCGAGGCGAAGGCGAAGGGCAGGCCGAGCACGGCGGCGAGCTGGGCGCTGAAGAGGCTCGACCCCAACAGCCAGATCGGCACCTTCAATCCGGCGCCCGGCACCGCCTGCACGGCCTGACCGGGCTCAGCCGGCCGGAAGTAGGCCTGCAGCTCGACCACATCCTGGGGGAAATTGTCGGCACCGCCGGCGAGGTAGCGACGCAGGGCGCGGGCGGTGACCTGGTCGGTCCCGGGGGCGCGGCCGAGCCCGAGATCGATGCGCCCGGGGTAGAGCGACTCGAGCGTGCCGAACTGCTCGGCGATCACCAGGGGGGCATGATTGGGCAACATCACGCCGCCGGAGCCGACGCGGATGGTCGACGTGCCGCCGGCAACATGGCCGATGACCACCGCCGTGGCGGCGCTGGCGATGCCGCGCATGTTGTGGTGCTCGGCGAGCCAGTAGCGGCGATAACCCCAGCGTTCCGCATGGCGGGCGAGGTCGAGCGTGTTGCGGAAAGCGAGCGCGGCATCGCCGCCGGCGATGATCGGGGAAAGGTCGAGAACGGAAAACGGGACCATGAGTCTGTTGTTCGCTCCTGCTGGCGTCCTAGCCGGTTCCAAGACATTGTCCGATATCCGCGCCCTTACAAGGCCCAGGCACGCCTGCGATCCGGTCAGAGAAATCGGACAGGAGCGCGAAGAGAGGCTAGGATACCCGGACGGGTGGCCTATCCCCCACCAGTGCCGCCCCAGCCGCGACACCGGATAGCGGTTGGAGCATCACCAGATCCGCGTTCATTCAGGAGAGCAGCAATGGGCAAGGGCCAGCAACGCAGCAACCGCGAAAAAAAGAAACCGAAGCAGGCAAAAAAACCCGCCGCCCCGGCGTCGTCCTTTGCCTCAGCGCCGGTGAGACCGGCCGATCCCGCCGCCGGGAAGAAGAGATAGCGGGCATCAATTGCGTTCGCTGTCAGCAGTGCAATAGATACTGACCCTTATTTTCCTTCCCATACAATCGATTTGCACGTCGTCGATGATGTAGGGGCGGGCGGCGCTCGCCCCGAGCGGGTCAAGGCGCCACGGATCCCGGTTATGGCAACTAGGGCGAGCGCCGCTCGCCCCTACGGCTGATGGATCGGATTGCCATTTCTACCACCGGATCTCCTCGAACATCCGCCGCTGACGACCAGGCCGGCCACGCGCTGGCAACCGCTGCACCGCATGATCGGCGCGCCCGCCATGGGCCGAATAATAGGTGGCACTCGGACGCTGTCAATCGACGGACCGTGCGCGTTTGCCGCCGGACGCAGGGATGGCTAACCTGCGGGAGAAGCCGGGATTCGCGCGGCGCATGCCGGCGCAGAAAAGGACTGAGTAGGGCGGGATGCGCAGCGTGCTCGGCGTCGATGTGGGCGGGACCTTCACGGATTTCGTGGTCTATGACCCCCGGACCAAACAGGTCGAGGTGTGGAAGGAGCTGTCGACGCCCGGCGATCCCGTGACGGGCATCCTCAGCGGACTCGCCGCCTATGAGGAGCGCGGACGGCTGGAGAACCTGCGCGTCGGCACGACGGTCGCCACCAACGCCGTGCTGGAGCGCAAGGGCGCGGTGGTCGCCTATGTCACGACCAAGGGTTTTCGCGACGTGCCGTTCATCCAGCGCGGCAACCGCAAATACCACTACGACATGAGCTGGGTGAAGCCGAAGCCGCTGGTGAAGCGGCGGCATTGCTTCGAGCTGAACGAGCGCATCGATGCCCATGGCCGGGTGGTGACGGCGCTCGACGATGCCGAGGTGCGGCGGGTGGCGGCGGCCATCCGCGCCATTCCGGAGATCGAGGCGGTGGCAGTC
Organism: Dongiaceae bacterium; assembly: GCA_041482855.1. Lineage (GTDB taxonomy): Bacteria > Pseudomonadota > Alphaproteobacteria > Dongiales > Dongiaceae > JBGPEQ01. The sequence goes on from JBGPEQ010000185.1 coordinate 2,702, forward strand.
TGCCTGCTGTTCTCCTATCTCAATCCGGCGCACGAGCTGCGCGTGCGGGAGATCCTGGCGGCGGAGCTGCCGGAGAAGGCGCTGTCGATCTCCTATGCCGTGCTGCCGAAGTGGAAGGAGTACGAGCGCGCTTCCACTACGATCGCCGACGCCTATCTGAAACCGATCGTGGGCCGGCAACTCCTGGCCATGCGCGGGCGGCTGAACGAGGCGGGCATCAGGGCGCCCGCCGTCATCATCAAGTCGAACGGCGGAGAGATGACGCTGGAGGCGGCGGCCGAGGCACCCGTGCAGATGGTGCTGTCGGGACCGACGGGCGGGGTGATCGCCAGCCGCTTCGTGGCGGAGCAGCTGGGCATCGATCATCTCGTCACCATCGACATGGGCGGCACCTCGACCGACGTGTCGACCGTGATCGGGCGCAAGGAGAGCTTCACCACCGCCTTCGAGATCGAGTGGGGCGTGCCGATCCAGGTGCCGATGATCGATATCCGCACCATCGGCGCCGGCGGCGGCTCCATCGCCTGGATCGACAAGGGCGGCATGCTGCAGGTGGGGCCGCAGAGCGCCGGCGCCAAGCCGGGACCGGCCTGCTACGGCCACGGCGGCAGCGAGGCGACGGTGACCGACGCCAACCTGGTGCTCGGACGCATCAATCCCGACAATTTCCTGGGCGGGCGCATGAAGCTCGATGCCGGCGCGGCGCGCGCGGCCGTCGGCCGGGTGGCGGCGGCGTTGGGCCAGGGCGTCGAGGAGACGGCGCTGGCGATCGCGCGCATCGTCGACAACAACATGATGGGGGCGCTGCGCTCCGTGCTGATCGAGCGCGGGCTCGATCCGCGCGATTTCACGCTCTGCGCCTTCGGCGGCGCCACGCCGCTGCATGCGAGCGCGCTGATCCGGGAGATGGGTATACCCCGCGCCATCGTGCCGATCCATCCGGCGCAGTTCTCCGCCTACGGATTCATTCTCACCAACGCCCGCGTCGATCGCCAGCGCACGACCCAGCTGACATCGAAGTTCTTTCGGGCGCCGCGGGCGAATGAGATCATGGACGCGCTGGTGGCGGAGAGCCTCGCCGAGCTGGCGGCACAGGGCTATCGCGCCGACATCGACGTGCACCGGGCGCTGGAGATGCGCTATCTCGGGCAGAACTACGAACTGGAGCTGCCGCTCACCCTTGAGCGCTTCGCCGACGACACTATCGAGCAGCTCTGGACGCTGTTCCACGACACCCACAAGGCGCGCTTCGGCTTCAGCACGCCCGGCGAGATCATCGAGATCGTCAACTTCACGGTGACGGCGGTGGCGCGCACGGCCAAGCCGGACCTGCCGCAGATTCCCAATGGTTCGGGCACGCCGATGCCGAAGGAGCGGCGGCAGGTGTGGTTCATCGGCGGGCCGGAGACCGTGCCGGTCTATGACCGCGCGGCGTTGTGTGCGGGGCAGACGGTGATGGGGCCGGCGCTAATCGAGGAGGCGGCGTCGGTGACGGTGCTGGAGGCGGGGCACCGGTTGCACGCGCATCCGCACGGGCACCTGCTGATCGATGTGGACGGCAGCAAGTAGGAAAGATTCACCACAGAGACACAGAGGACACAGAGAAGAAGAATGGAACGCAGATAGGCACAGATGCACGGCCTGTAGGGGCGACCGGCAGGTCGCCCGTGGGGCCGGCGAACTGGGTCTATCTCGCGAATCATCATGCGATGGATAGGCGGGCGACCTGCCGGTCGCCCCTACGGGAGAATATGTATGCGGTTTTCGGAGAATGGGTTCTATATCGAGAAGTATCTGAAGTGCGCCAATTGCGGACTTCTTATTTATGGGGCCGGAATCACGAAGAACCAGGGCGGCAAGAACTGCCTCTACTGCTCCGACTGGTGCGTGGAGTGGGCGGCGCTCAGGGAGCGCACGCCGGGCCATATCCGGCTGCCGATCGTGCATACGAAGCTGCCGAGCGAGGCGGCGCAGCAGCCGCGGGCGGCGCGCAACGCGCCGCCGGACATGGTGATGATGAAGATCCTGGATTCGACGATGGTGTCGATCTGCCGGGAGATGGGCATCCTGCTGATGAAGACCTCCTACTCCACGATCTTCAACGAGGGGCTCGACTTCACCTGCGCGCTGGCGGACGTGAAGGGCGACATGATCGCCTGCGCCGAATTCTGCCCGACGATGATCGGCGGCATGCCACTGCTCATCAAGACCTGCGCCCAGGAGATTCCGTTCGACACGCTGGAAGACGGCGACATCATCGTCCACAACGATCCCTATCGCGGCGGACTGCACTGCCCGGAGCACACCTTCTTCAAGCCGTTCTTCGTCGATGGGGAGCTGATGGGCCTCGCCGTCTGCATCGGCCATATCGCGGAGATCGGCGGCATGGTGCCCGGCGCCTTCTGCGGCGAGGCGACCGAGATCTTCCACGAGGGCCTGCGCGTGCCGCCGGTGAAGATCAAGAAGGCCGGCAAGGACGTCGAGGAGGTGTGGAAGCTGTTGCTCGCCAACACGCGCACGCCGCGCCAGAACTACGGCGACCTGCGGGCCATGATCGGCTGCGTCGATCTCGGCGTCAGCCGCATCGTCGAGATCATCGGCAAATACGGCAAGGCGGTGTTTACGGAGACCTGCGAAGACCTGATGGACTATGCCGAGCGGCGCATGCGGGTGGAGCTGGCCGCGTTCCCGGACGGCAAGTACAGCTTCGAGGACGTCATCGAGAACGACGGCATCGAGAACAAACAATACAAAGTTGCGATCGACATCCACGTGAGCGGCGACGAACTGGTGGCCGACTACAGCCGCAGCTCCGGGCAGGCCAAGGGGCCGATCAACGCCACGCTCGGCGTCGCCATCGGCGCGGTCTATAACGGCATTCTCCACATCACCGATCCGTCGATCCCCAAGAACTCCGGCGCCTTCCGGCCGATCCGCGTGGTCTCGCCGCCGAACAAGGTGACGAACGTCGACTATCCCGGGCCGCTCGTCGCGGGCAACACGGAAACGCACCCGCGCCTCGCCAACATCACCATCGGCGCCATGGGCACTTGCGTGCCCGAGCGGGTGATGGCCTCGGAGAGCTGCACCGGCACCAACTTCGTCTTCGGCGGCAACCATCCGGACTATGACGAATATTTCGCCTGCTACGACATCATGTCCGGCGGCTGGGGCGGCCGGTTCGGGCATGACGGCAACGACTGCGTGATCGCCATCAACGGCAATTGCCGCTTCAACCCGACGGAGGTGTTCGAGACGCGCTTTCCGCTCAGGGTCGAGGATTGCGAGATGGTGACGGATTCCGGCGGCGCCGGAAAATGGCGCGGCGGCCTCGGCTATCGCCGCACGCTCCTGGCCACGGAGGTGCCGATCACCGGCAGCCAATGCAGCGACCGCCACGAGGTGAAGCCCTGGCCGATCTTCGGCGGCGAGCCCGGCGGCAACGGCGGCACGCTCGTCAAGAAGGCCGGCACGGATGAATGGAAGACGGTCAAGGAACTGTATGGAAAGGTCTCGTCCAGCAAATTCGCCAACATCACGTTCGAGCCGGGCGACCGCATCAAGCTGACGACGCCCGGCGGCGGCGGCTATGGCAAGCCGGCCGAGCGCGACCCGGCCGCGGTGGCCGAGGACGTGGCGGAGGGCTATGTGTCACGCGCGGCGGCGAAGGAATTCTACGGCGCCTCGTAGGGGCGAGCGGCGCTCGCCCATTGCGCCACCGCCGCCGTCGCTAGGATATTTGCCCCGACCGCCGAAGGGCGAGCGCCGCTCGCCCCTACAAGGCCTCGGGCGGCGCTTCGTAGGGACGCGGGAGCCAGGAGCCGTCGGCGGGGACGCCGGCGCGGGCGAAGAGAGAATCGCGGGCGGCGTCCACTTTCGCGCGCAAGGCCTTGAGGTCGATGCCCAGGAGCTTACCGTGACGCTTGCGCGGCTGTCCCGCGACGAAGACCGAGTCCACATTGCCGACATGGGCGGCCTCGACGATGGCGCTGTAGGCGTTGTTCAACGGAAATAGATTCAGGCTGTTGGTGTCGACGAGCACGACGTCGGCTTGCAGGCCCGGCGTCAGCGAACCGGTCTTGCCGGCGAGGCCGCAGGCGCGGGCACCCTGCATGGTCGCGAACTCCAGCACGTCACGGGTGGTGAGCGGGAGCGAGTCGACGATGCGGCCATGGCGCAGGGCCTCGCCGTTGACGACCGCGCGCGTGCCCGTCAACAGCGCGCGCATGGCGTTGAACATATCGCCGCCGATGGAGGTGACGATGTCGATGGAGAGGCTCGGGCGCACGCCGACCGCCAGCAGCTTCATCGTGGCGGGAAAGCCGTGGCCCATCTGCAGCTCGACCTCGGGCGACAGCGAGGCAGTGCCGCCGCTCTCGCCGATGAGACGGAAATCGCGCTCCGACAGCGTGTTGCAGTGGACGTAGGTGACGTCGTCGCCGAGCAGGCCGCGGCTCTGCAACTGTACGATCGGCTCGCTCATGCCCCAGAGGCCGTCGCCGACATGCACCGTGAGGCGCAGGCCGAGGGCACGGGAGCGGCGGAAATCCTCCTCGGTGATGTCGAGGGTCGTGAACTGAGGGCCGCGGGCGGCGAAGGCCATGGTGACGAG
>JBGPEQ010000186.1:0-7296 GCA_041482855.1 Dongiaceae bacterium
GGCAGGTGGGTGCCGCGCACGGGCTCGAACTCGAGTCGGGCGGCGGCCACGCCGTGCTGCTCGAAGGCGTCGGCGATGTTCTTGCGGAAAGCGGCGGAACCGCCCTCGGGGCGGATGAAGAGGAAGCGCGAGCCCGGCACCTGCATCATCACCTTCGCCCACAGCGCGACCAGCTCGGCCGAGAACTTGTAGGGGTTGTTGGCGGTGCCGAAGGTGAGGTGGCCCGCGCGCTCCTCCGGCAGGCCGGGCTCGATGCGCAGCTCGTCGTGGAAGCCGAGGCGGCCGAGGCAGACCCAGCTCTCCGGCATCATGAAGGGCTGCTCGATGAGCAGCTTGGGATCCTCCGGCTTCAGATAGGGATCGACCAGGATGTAGTCGATCTCGGCGAGGCCGGCGGAATGGGGATATCCCAGCCAGCTGACCTGGGCCGGCGCCGGCCGCAGGGTCAGCACCTCCAGCCGGTTGTAGCGGGTGGTGCCGCCGAGCTCGAAGAGGATGTCGATCTCGTCGTCGCGCATGCGCTCGGCCACCTCCGGATTGGTGGCGTCCGGCATGAGGCGAAAGCCGGCGACGTTCTGGGCCATGAAAGCCTGCACGTTGTCAGGCGCCTGCGGATAGAACGAGTAGCAGAAGATCTCGCAGCGGGCGCGGTCGTGGTGCTCGACGATCGGCAGCGCGAAATAGCTGACGGGATGGTGGCGCAGGTCCGACGACATCAGGCCGATGCGCAGCTTGCGGCCGGCGAGCGGCCGGCGCGGGCGCGCCGGCAGCGGCCGGGCGCGGGCGCCGATCAGGCGGCCCCAGGCGCGGTGATACTCGACGAGACGATAGCGGTCCTCGAGCGTGCGCACGCGCCCCAGCTGGTTGTGGAGCGCGCCGACGTTGTTCATGGCGATCCAGTGCTCGAAGACCTCCTTGGTCGCCGCAATCTTCTCGGCACGCTTGAAATCGGCGGTGCGCAGGAAGACGCCCTGGAGGTCGTCGATCACGTCGACCGGTGGTGCTTCGGCATCGCAGAGCGGCGCGGCGATGGCGTGGGCCTGGTCGATGAACTTGCCCTCGACGTCGTAGCGACTCTCCATCAGCACGCGGCAGAGCTGGGCCGCGATACGCACGTCGCCGGGCCGCAGGGCGAGCGCCTTGCGCAGCGCTTCGTTGGCGGTCTTGTTGTCGCCGAGCGAGAGGCCGCATAGCCGGGCATAGAGCTGCAGGGTCTGCACGTCGTTGGGGTGATCTTTCAGGATGGCTTCGTAGGTCTGCCGGGCGTCGTTCAGCCGGCCGAGGCGCCGCTCGATGGCGCCGCGCAGGCGTAAGTAAGCGATGTTGGCGGGCTGGAGGACCAGGGCACGCTCGACATCGCGGTGGGCGTCCGGGATGCGCGCGAGATTGTGGAGCGCCACCGCCCGGTCGTGGAAGGACTCGGCCTTGCGGGCATCCATCATGATGGCGCGGCCGAGAGTGGCCAGCCCCTCCTCCGTCTTGCCGGCCTCGCACAGCGTGGCGCCCAGCAGCCGCACCGTATCGGCGGCCTTCGGCGCCAGCTGGAGCGCCTTGCGATAGGCCTCGATCGATTTGTCGTAGCTGCGGAGATCGCGCTGGACGTTGCCGAGATTGACCCACGGGCTCTCGGCCTTGCGGTTGAGGCGGGCGGCCTTCTCGAACTGGACGATCGCATCGGCGTGCCGCCGCTGCCGCCGCAGCGCCACGCCCAGCATGTTGGGCACCCGCCAGTCCTTCGGCTCGAGGCGGGAGAGCGCCTCGGCCTCGGCCTGCGCGCCGGCGGGATCGTTGGCCTCCAACAGAAAGCGCACCAGCTGGAGCCGGAGATCGCTGCGATGGGGCGCGGCGGCGACGGCCGCGCGGTAGTGCTGGGAAGCCTCCGCCCGCCGCCCCAGCCGCTCGGCCAGGCGGGCGGCGCGCTCGCTGGCGGCGGGATGGCGTGCGTCGGCGGCCAGCGCCTGTTCGCACAGCGCATAGGCGGCGGCCAGATCGCCGGAGGTCTCGCGGTCGGCCGCTGCCTTGATCAGCTCGTCTATGCCTTGCACCGCGGCCCATCCATCGCGCGATCCTGCCCGCGCCGGCATCCGAATCGGCGCGGCAAGGATCGCGTAATCCCGTGCCGATTTCAATCTCTCGCGTGTGGCAAACGCGGCTCGTGAATGAGACGAAAGGCCTCTGGATCGCCAGACATCAGGGTTTCGGACGCGGACACATTCCGGTTCAAGCCAGCTCCGCCTTCTCGAGATGCTCCGGAACCTTGCATGTCCAGCCTAGTTCCTCCTCGATTCGCCGACGAAGGACATCCGATGCCGTCGGCTCGCCATGCGTGATGAAGGTCATTCGGGGTGCCCGTTCGAACCCGCGCAGCGATTGCAGAATCTCGTCCGCGTCGGCATGGGCGGAAAGACTGGAGAGATTGGCAATCTCTGCGCGCACTGGAATGTGCTGGCCGTGGATTTTCACGCTTTCGATCCCGCCGGTCATGGCCGCTCCCCGAGTGCCGGCCGCCTGGTAGCCAGCGAACAGGATGGTGCTGTTCCGGTCGGGTGCATAGCGCTTGAGGTGGTGCAGGACTCTGCCGCCGGTAGCCATGCCGCTCGCCGAGATAATCACTTTCGGCATCGGGTTAGCGGTCAGTGCCTTCGATTCTTCGACGTCGCGCACGTAGCGGGCCACGGCGCAGGTGGTCTTGCACTGGTCCGCCGACAGTTTGTGATCGTCGAGATAACGGCACAACAGCTCGCTGGCGTCGATCGCCATGGGACTATCGAGGAAAATCGGCACGTTCGGCAGGCGGCCGCTGCTCTTGAGCCGCTCGAAATGGAACAAGAGCGATTGGGCGCGGCCCACGGCAAAGGCCGGGATCACGACCGTACCGCCTCGTCGAACGGTCCGCGAGACGATCTCCGCGAGCGCATCCTCGGGGTTGCGCCGGTCGTGCCGACGATCGCCGTAGGTCGATTCCACTACCAGGTAGTCGGCGCCCCGGATCTGCGTCGGATCGACCATCACAGGGTCGTCATATCGACCGAGGTCACCCGAGAAGACGATCTTGGTTTCCCGCCAGAACAGCTCGACGATGGCAGCGCCAAGGATGTGGCCCGCCCGCTGAAGTCGGAAGCGGGCGCCGGCACCGAGCGGGTGGTCCATCTCGAAATCGGCTGGCGCGATCCGTTCGAGCGCTCGCTCAGCCTCACGCTGTGTGTAGAGGGGGAGAGCGGGCTTGTGCTTGGAGAAACCGTGCCGGTTCGCGAAGTCAGCGTCCTTTTCCTGAAGATATCCACTGTCGGGCAGGAGGATGTCGCAAAGGTCCCGAGTCGGAGGCGAGCATCGGACGCGGCCGGCGTATCCTGCCTTGATCAGGGCCGGCAGAAACCCCGAATGGTCGAGATGGGCGTGCGTGAGCACGACGGCATCAAGAGTCCCTGGCTGCACGGGCAATGATGCCCAGTTGCGGAGCCGCAGTTGCTTCAGTCCTTGGAAGAGTCCGCAATCGAGCAGAACGCGGCTCCCGGGCGTCTCCACCAGGTACTTCGAGCCGGTGACCGTTCCCGCCCCGCCAAGGAACGACAAGGTCAGGTTCATGACTTCATCCTCGAATGCGGTGCGGCGAACAGCCGCCTGAGACCGCATTGGCCAAGGCGACCTGTCGCCAAACCGTCCCACCTCCGGCAACCGTGCGATAGCATTAGCGCACTTCCCCTTTATCTCGCGGCCAGGCTGCCAGGGCGACGACCCAAAGACCGGCGAGATTGGCCAGAGGAATAAGAGCGACCACGGACCAGAACGGGGAGAAGCCGATACGAGCGAGGATGCGCCCGATCGGGTACAGAATTAGCGCTACGAAGACCGCGAAGAAGATCCAGTGCCAAACCGACCAGTAACCCATGAACATTTCAGATCCGCCCATCATGAGGTCGTCCTCGTCGTTGGTGACGCGTGAAAAGTCTGCACCGCAGCGGAGGCGTCGGTTGCGCTCTCATCGAGGCGTGTGCGCTTCAGAAGAAGCGCGTTGACGGCGACCAGTGCGGAGCTTCCGGACATTGCGAGTGCGGCAATCTCCGGGCTGAGCAGAAAGGGATAGAAGACGCCGGCAGCGAGCGGGAAGGCGATGAGGTTATAGGCCGTCGCCCACCAGAGGTTCTGGTGCATCTTTCGCAGCGTCGCCCGCGACAGCTCGATGGCGTTCACCACATCGTGCGGGTCACTTCTCATCAACACGACGTCCGCGCTCTCGATCGCGACGTCCGTCCCGGCTCCGATGGCAAAGCCGACATCAGCCTGGGTCAACGCAGGCGCGTCATTGACGCCGTCGCCCACCATGCCAACCTTGAGCCCCTGCGCCTGGAGCTCCTTGATCTTGCTCGCCTTCTGGCCGGGCAGGACGTCGGCGAGCACGATGTCGATCCCAAGGTCGGCCGCGATGCGTTGCGCGGTGCCAGCGTTGTCGCCCGTCAGCATGGCAATCCGAATTCCACGCTTGCGCAGCTTGGCGATCGTTACTTTCGCGCTCGGCCGGGGCGCATCGGCGATTGCGATGAGGCCGAGGACGTTTCCTGACCGGGCAACGTGAACCACGGTACGCCCGGCACCCTTCAGTGCCTGGGCCTTGTCGGCAAGGCCAGCGAGGTCGATGCCCTCCTCCTCCATGAGTCGCCGGTTGCCGAGGAAGACGCGCGCGCCTTCCACCTCGGCCCGGGCTCCCTTGCCCTCAAGGTTGAGGAAGCCTTCAATTCTCGGAATATCCAGCCCTTCGGCCCGCTCGATGATGGCAAGGGCCAAAGGGTGCTCGGATCCCCGCTCAACGGCCGCAGCCACGCGAAGGACCTCGTCCGCCGCGACCCCGGAGGCCGGGGCGACTTCGACGACCCTCGGCTGCCCCATCGTCAGCGTCCCGGTCTTGTCGAAGACGATGACGTCGAGCTTGGTCGCCTCCTCAAGCGCCCCGGCGTTCTTTATGAGAATGCCGCGCGTCGCTCCAAGTCCCGTCCCGATCATCACGGCCATCGGCGTGGCGAGCCCGAGCGCGTCCGGGCACGCGATGACGAAGACGGTGATCGTGAGCGTCAGCGCGAAGAGGAGGGGTTGGCCGAGCCACCAATACCAGGCGATGAAGGTCGCGATGCCGATGAAGATCGCTGCAAGTACGAGGACCTGCGAGGCTCGATCGGCCAGCAACTGAGCGGGCGCTCTGGAATTTTGCGCCTCTTGGACGAGCTTCACGATCTGGGCGAGCGCGGTATCGGCGCCGATCTTGGTTGCCCGGTACCGCAGCGTGCCGCTCTTGTTGATCGTCGCGCCGATGACGGTAGCGCCGACCTGCTTGGTGACCGGCATCGATTCGCCGGTCAGCATCGATTCGTCGACTGCCGATTCGCCCTCGATGACCTCGCCGTCGACCGGGATCTTATTGCCAGGCCGCAGAATGACGATATCGCCGACCACGACATCGGCGGTCGGAACCTCGGCTTCCGCCCCGTCGCGCAGGACGGTTGCCTTCGGCGGCGCAAGGTCGAGGAGAGCGCGGATCGCTGCCGACGCTCCCGCCCGCGCTCGCATCTCGAGCCAATGTCCGAGCAGGATGAACACGAGAAGGACCGCGGACGCCTCGTAGAACTGCTGCCCGTTGTAGAAGAACGTGCTGCCGACGCTAAAAATGTACCCTGTGCCGACGCTGAGCACGACCAGCACAGCCATGTTGAGCACGCCGTTTCGCAGCGCGCGCCACGCGGCAATCAGGAAAGGCCACACCGGATAGAGGATGGCGGCGCTCGCAAAGAGGAACATCGCGGTGGTCAGGTCGAGCCCGAAGGGCGGCTTGATCCACGGCTCGCCCATGCCCATCGGCGCCATGGCGAAGATCGGGATCGTGAAGACGAGGGTGACCAGGAAGCGGTTGCGCATGTCCCTGACCATGCCCTGCATGTCCATGCCCGCACCGTGGCCCATCTCATGAGCCATCACATCGTGGACCGGCGCGACCGCTGCCGCATCGCCATGCTCAAGCGCATGCTTGTGGCCGGCCTGTGCAGCCGAGGGAGCGCGCGGATGTGACGACGGAACGGCGGTGCTATCGGGGATACAGACGTGGCGCGGCACGCTCTCGCCGCGGCAATGGAACCCACATGCCTCGATCGAGGTTCTGATGGAGTCCATGTCGGTCTGCGTTTCTTCGTAGACCACCGTTGCGGTCTCAGATCCGGCATTCATCTCGACGCTCCGGACGCCGGGCACGGCTCGCAGCCGCTTCTGGACGGCATGGAAATCGAGCATGGCGATGAGACCGCCCACCTCGACCGTTGCTGTCTTCATGGCTCTTCTCCCGTCATCGAGGGATCGATCAGGCGGTCCTGCTCCATCAGGTGGTTTTCGAGCCATGGGCGCGCCCCACGATCCGCGACCAATGCGGCAGAAAAGCCGGCACGCTCTCGGCATACCGATCATAGACCTCGCCGAAGCTGGCCCTGACCTCGGCCTCCTCCCGCTTGGCGAGCCGGACGTACATGACGACCAGCACCGGAAACATCAACAGCGTCAGCAGGGTCGGCCACTGCAACAGGAAACCGAGCATGATCAGAATGAAGCCGGCATATTGCGGATGGCGGACGTAGGAATAGGGCCCGACGGTGGTGAGCGACCGTTCGCGCTGGGCCGCGTGGAGCACGCGCCAGGCCGCGGCCACCAGAACGAAGCCGGCGAGGACGATCCCATTGCTCACGAGATGAAGGACGCTCCAGTGCGGGTTCCCCTGCAGGCCGAAGAGCGTGCTCCAGAGGTGGCCGGCATCGTGCGAGAGCAAATCGACGCCGGGATAGCGGCTGGCCAGCCATCCGGACAGCAGATAGATCGTCAGCGGAAAGCCGTACATCTCGGCAAAGAGCGCGACGATAAAGGCGCTGAAGGCGCCGAAGGAGCGCCAGTCGCGCCGGCTCTGCGGTTTCGCGAAGCTGAGCGCGAAGAAGATGAACACGGCCGAGTTGATGATGACGAGAGACCACAGGCCGTAGGCGGGTGCGGCGTCGTTCATTGGTCGCTCCCTTTGGCGCCGTGGTCGCCGTGGTCGCCATGACCGCCATGCCCGCGATGCATGAAGACGTGCAGCAGCGGGCAGGCCAGCAGCAGCAGATAGGGCAGGAAGCCCAGCAGATGCGCGCGGTGCTCCTGCCACAAGAAGAAGCCCGCGATCGCCAGAAATCCGATCAGGACAAGTCCGCCGGGGGTGCGCAGAAATGGCGCGGGTTTGTGGTCATGCTCTTCCATGATCGGAAGCTCCTATTTGGTTGCCGTTCGCGTCTA
>JBGPEQ010000187.1:0-7286 GCA_041482855.1 Dongiaceae bacterium
AAAAGAGAAGCCCCGCCGGGGGGATGGCGGGGCCACATGGGGGGAGATTTGAAGTTTCTTACGCGCGAGCGGACTCTGGCGCGCCCAGCTTGCCATCCTCTTAACTCGGTCGGGAGCGACCGACGATCGTCGTTTGCTGTGGCATTTTTGCCACAACGGGAACTATCGGGCCAAGCTCGCTCGCGCCCGCAGGCGGCCCATGAGCAGCCAGAAGGCGATTGCCATGTTCAACAGATTCCAGCCGATGCCGTTTAAGAAGGCCGCCTGATAAGACCCTGTCAGGTCGAATATCTTGCCGGACATCCAGCCGCCGAGGGCCATGCCGACGACGGACGACATGAGGACCAGGCTCACGCGGGCGCCCGCCTCGCGCGCCGGGAAATACTCCCGCACGATCAGGGCGTAGCTCGGCACGATGCCGCCCTGCGACAACCCGAACAGCGCCGAGACGAGGTAGAGGGAAACCAAGCCGTCGAACGGCAGATAGAAGATCAGGGCGAGACACTGAAACGTCGAGCCCAGGATGAGCGTTCCGACGCCGCCGATGCGATCGGCGATGAGGCCCGAGGCGAGCCGGCTGACGACTCCCAGGCCCAGGATGAGCGACAGCATCTCCGCGCCCCGCGCCGCCCCGTAGCCGAGATCGCCGCAATAGGCGATGATATGCACCTGCGGCATCGACATGGCGACGCAGCAGGCGATGGCCGCAATCACCAGCACGGCCTGAAAATTGGCGGGCGACAGAGGCAGCCGGTAGCGAACGGACCCGCTGGCCAGCGGACTCGATCCGCCGTCGATCTCGGCCTTTCGCCGCAGCAGCCAGGACAAGGGCAGCATGGTCGCGACGCACAGGATTCCGATACCCACATAGGCCTGGCGCCAGCCCACGGCTTCGATCGCGCGCTGCAGAAGCGGCGGCCAGATGGTGCCGGCCACATAGTTGCCGCTCGCGACGATCGCGATCGCAATGCCGCGCTGCCTGAGAAACCAATGGGAGACATCGGCCACCAGGGGGCCGAAGGTGGTGGAACTCCCGAGCAATCCGATCAGGAGCGCCTGCGCCAGCAGGAACTGCCCGTAGGTCGAAGCGCGCGCGGCGGCGACAAAGCCGACGCCGAGCGCGAGCGCTCCGAGCACGAGCGGAAGCATGATGCCGAAGCGGTCGGCGAGACGCCCCATCCCTATGCCGCCGACAGCAAAGCCCAGCATTGTGACGGTGAACGGGAGCGATGCACCGCCGCGGCTGACGCCGAATTCGGTCTCGATCGTCGGCAGGACGACGACGGCCGACCACAGGCCGACTCCCCCCAGCGTGCTGATGGCCAGCGACGCCGCCAGCCGCCACCAGGCATAGCTGCTGTCCGGACTGTAAGGACTCCGCGCGGCGATCCCCGTGGTCATTCCGATCCTGCGTTCCCGAGGCGAGCATCAATTCGAAGCCCGTAGGTAGCCGACCGGCGTAGCTGCGGCAATCGCTTCCAACGCATGGCTGTTGCTCCAAAGATTCGTAGAGAAAAGAAATAAGTGAATAGCTCTGCACGGCTTCGGCAAGTGGCTTGGATCAACACGATGCGCCCTTCGACAAGCTCAGGATGAGGCATTTCCATAGTGCCACGAAGATTTTCCCCTCATCCTGAGCTTGTCGAAGGACGCACAGGCAGGCATGCACCCGATCGTCACCTGAAGCACCGAATTCCAAATGGCCCCTCAGTGCGAATGCCCGTGGCGATGATGCAAGTCGGGATAGTGGGGATGCTTGTGCGCGACCGGCGCATGCCGATGCCGGTGCGTGTGCGGTTCGCCCGCCGGGTCCCCGGGCGCATGGTCATGCCGATGGTGCTCGTCATGGGCATGCCGGTGCTCGTGCTCCGTGGCCGCGTGGGAATGCTCGTGCTCATGCCGCTCGGCCAGATGCAGGAACAGCCCGACCGCCATGAGCGCGGCCGCGAGCGCGAGTGGCACCGTCACGGGCTCGCCGAATGCGATCACCGCGAGCGCCGCGCCGATGAACGGCGCCGTCGAGAAGTAGGCGCCGGTCCGCGCCGCGCCGAGATGGCGGAGCGCCAGCACGAACAGCACCAGGCTGACGCCGTAGCCGATGAGGCCGACGAAGCCGGCGCCGATCGCCAGGCCGGCGGCCGGCAGAGCCGCGTTGCCGGCGATGAGGGCGAGGCCGAGGTTGGCCGCCCCGGCCGCCACGCCCTTGACCATGGCGATCTGGAGCGGATCGGCCGCGGACAGCCTGCGCGTCAGGTTGTTGTCGAGGCCCCAGGCCAGGCAGGCGCCGCAGATCGCGAGCGCGCCCCAGCCGATACCGCCCGCCGCTCCGCCCGGCCAGGACAGCAGGGCGGCACCCGCCAGGATGGCGAAGGCGCCGATCAGCACGCGGCGGTCGACGTTCTCGCGGAATGCCAGCCAGGCGATCGCCATGGTGGCGAGGCCCTCGAGATTGAGCAGGAGTGCTGCGGTCGAGGCCGCCGTCGTCTGCAGGCCGAGCATCAACAGCACCGGCCCCACGCCGCCGCCGACCAGCACGATGAGCGCCAGCCACGGCAGGTCCGCGCGCCGCAACGGCGCTTCCGACGGCGAGACCGCGAGGGCGCCGCGCACCGCATACACGACCGCCAGGCCCAAACCGGAACCGAGATAGAGCAGGCCGGCGAGCAGCCACGGATCGACGCCGGCGCCGAGCAGCAGCTTGGCCAGCGGCGTGCTGGCGCCGAACAGGACGGCCGACCCGATCGCCAGCGGGACTCCGGGCCAACGCAGGGCAAATCGGTCAGACATGGATTCGATGATCGTGAGGCTGCCAAGGCATGCACTATACCAGTGGGCCGTCGCTCGGATGAAAGGAGTGACTTGCAGCAATGTCAAAGGCGACTGGGATGCGACAAGGTAAGTCATCGCCGGTGATCCAAGAGCCATATTTTGTTCCGACCCCATCAATTGCACATGACTCATGACAGGTTTCTGCAAGCTTGGGCGGCTATCTTTTACGCCAATGGCAGTCTTTCCTGCCTGCCTCCGTATAGGGAGATCGATCAATGAAATGGAGAGTGACCATTCCTGCGGTTGTTGCCTTTACAATTTGTGCATGCGCGGTCGGCGGCGTTCTTGCGGCCGCCAACAAGCTCGACTTCGACAAGGACGTCGCGGCCATGCTGCAGGCGAAAGTCACGCTGGCAGAGGCGATCGCCACCGCCGAGAAGGAAGCTGGCGGCCGGGCGATCAATGCCGGCGTCGATAGTGAGAACGGCGCCATCTTCATCGGGGTTGCTGTCGCTCAAGGCGAAAAAGTCCAGAAAGTGCTCATCGACCCTCAGACCGGCAAAGTCGTCAAGATCGCCGCACAGGACGAAGACGGCGAAAACGGCGAGCAGCCCGACGAGTGATCCGGCGTCTGGAGGATCGGCGCACCGCGTTGCTCGGGCTCGTGGTCACGAAGACGGCGCGCGCTCCGCTCGCATCTTAGATCGCCATCACTGAAGTTCGATTGGCCGAAAAGTCGGTCGAGAGAATTGGGGCAGCCACCAACGCTGCCGCAACAGGACCGACCAGTGCTGCGCGCCCGACCGGCGCTGCGCGCTGCGGTTGTCCTGTCGATAGAGGCGGGTCTTTGATGGTCGACGTGGCAGAGATCGATCGCCAACCCGGCGACGATCTGCGCAGGTCTTCAACCTCCCGATTGCCGATGGACCAGACAATCCGCAGGCGCCAGTATACCCGTACAGAGGACTAGCCATGACTAACGCCTCAACGATCGCGACCGCCCTCCTCCTGCTGGGCGGCCTTGCCGCGGCGTTTGCGATGGAGCTGACGAATCCCATCGCTGTCTTGGCCGCCGAAAAGCCTGTCGCCGCTGAAAAGAACCCGCCCGGCGATATTCCGGACGACCAGGTGTTCGTCGTCTACACGTCGCCGCTCGGCTTCTCGATCAAGTTACCCGAGGGCTGGGCCCGCAAGGAGCGCGGCGACGGCGTAAATTTCGCCGACAAGTACGGCGGCGTCGATGTCTCCATCAGCCCGGCATCGACTGCGCCGACGGCCCGGAGCGTGAAGGCCGGCGAGGCCGCAGGTCTCGAACAGACAGGGCGTGCAGTCAAGATCGGCGCCATCAAGTCGGTCGAACTGCCGTCGGGCCCGTCGGTCCTCATCAAGTACACGTCCAACTCGGAGCCGAACGCGGTGACCAACAAGCAGGTCCGCCTCGAGCACGACCGCTATCTGCTGTTCAAGGGCGGCAGGCTCGCGACGCTCGACATGTCGGCGCCGGCCGGGGCCGACAATGTCGATCAGTGGCAGCTGATGTCGCAGTCGTTCCGCTGGCAGTGAGATGGCGGTCCTGCAGGCCGTCGAGCTCTATCGGTTCTATCACACCGCCTTCGACGAGACGCAGGCGCTCAGAGGCGTGAGCCTCTCGATCGAAACCGGAGAGTTCGCCGTCGTGATGGGGCCTTCGGGTTGCGGCAAGTCGACGCTTCTCGCCTGCCTCGCCGGCCTCGACGAGCCGGATGGCGGCTACGTGGTAGTGGCAGGCGAGCGCCTGACCCGCCGGCCGGAAGCCTTGCGCGCGAAGCTGAGGGCGAGGCACATTGGCATGCTGCTCCAGTCCGGCAACCTGTTCGACCATCTGACCGTCGCGGGAAACATCCGCCTGCAGATGGGACTGTCGGGCAAACCGGATGGCAATCGGGTTGCGCGCGTGATCGAGGCCATGGGCCTCGGTGGCCGCGAGAGCGCCTGGCCCTGGCAGCTCTCGGGCGGCGAAACCGCGCGCGCGGGCCTGGCCGTCGCCCTCGCAGGCTCGCCGGAAATTCTGCTTGCCGACGAGCCGACGGCCGAAGTCGATGCGGAGACCGAGCAGCGGGTGCTCGATCGCTTGCTGTCCCGGCGCGCGGAAGGCG
The DNA here is from genome assembly GCA_041482855.1 of Dongiaceae bacterium. Lineage (GTDB taxonomy): Bacteria > Pseudomonadota > Alphaproteobacteria > Dongiales > Dongiaceae > JBGPEQ01. The sequence goes on from JBGPEQ010000187.1 coordinate 4,905, forward strand.
GTGCAACCCTCGTCGTGACTCATAACAAGGCGCTTGCGGGACACGCCGATCGCGTCATCCATCTCAGGGACGGACGGATCGTCGATGGCTGACCCGCTCGTAGAAGCGACTCGGCTTGGCCGAATTTTTCCCCAGGGCGGATCCACGATCGCAGCCCTCGTCTCCGCAACGTTTTGCATCATGCCGGGCGACCGGATCGCCATTGTCGGTCCGTCCGGTTGCGGCAAGTCCACGCTGTTGCATCTGATCGGCGGACTCGACCGTCCGACCTCCGGAACCATCGCATGGCCGGCGCTCGGTCGGGCCGAGGACCTCCGGCCGCGGCAGGTCGCGCTCGTCTTCCAGGCCCCGAGCCTGTTGCCGCCGCTGACGGTGGTCGAGAACGTGGAATTGCCGCTGCTGCTCGGCCGCGGGCCTTCCGAGGCGCGCGCCGCCGCAGAGGCGGCCCTTGCTTTGTTCGGCCTTAGCGATCTCAAGGACAAGCTGCCCGAGGAGCTTTCGGGCGGGCAGGCCCAACGCGTGAGTCTGGCACGGGCGCTCAGCGCCCGTCCGCGGCTGCTGCTTGCGGATGAGCCGACGGGACAGCTCGATCGCGCTACCGCCATGCCGGTGATCGATGCCCTGCTCCGGTCGATCGGCGGCACGACGGCGCTCGTGATCGCCACCCACGATCTCGCGGTCGCCGAACGGATGGACAAGATCTGGCGGATGCGACACGGCGTGCTCGAAACCGCCGCGGAGCCCGTTGCGAACGCATGATCGCCCTCTGGCTACGCGGACTTCTCTTGCGACTCCCGGGGCGCCTCTTCGGTGCGATCATCGGCGTCGCGCTGACGGTGGCACTCATTGCCGCTCTCGGTGCTTTCCTGATCGCGAGCTCGAGCTCGATGACGCGCCGCGCCGGCGATGCCGTGCCGGTCGATTGGCAGGTCGAGCTCGTGCCGGGGACCGATCCGGAGGTGGTCAAGGCCGCCATAGGGCAGGCGACCGCCATCTCGAGGCTTGAGCTGGCCGGCTACGCAAACGTTGAAGGCTTCGAAGCGAGTACCGGCGACACCGTGCAGACGACCGGCGCCGGCAAGGTCGTCGGCCTCGATGCGGCCTATTTGGCCGCATTCCCGGGTCAGTTCCGCTTGCTGTTGGGAACGCTCGGCGGCGTGATGCTCGCCCAGCAAACGGCCGCCAATCTGCATGTGACGGTCGGCGATACCTTCACCATCGGCCGAATCGGCCTGCCGGCGGCCGAGCTGAAGGTGGCGGGCATCGTCGACCTGCCGAATGCCGACTCGATGTTCCAGGCCGTCGGCATCCCGCCGGGCGCCGCGCCGCAGGCCCCGCCCGACAACGTCGTGCTCATCCCGCTCGACCAGTGGCATGGCCTGTTCGATCGGCAGGCGGTCGCGCGGCCCGACACGGTCCGCCTGCAGCTTCACGCGAATCTCGTGCATGACGGCCTGCCCGGCACGCCCAACAATGCCTATGCCGTCGTGCTCGGCGCCGGTCGCAATCTGGAGGCCAGAATTGCCGGCAGCGGCATTCTCGCCAACAACCTTGCCGCCCGCCTCGATGCCGTCCGCAGCGACGCCCTCTATGCAAGAGTGCTGTTTTTATTCCTGGGAGCCCCGGGGGCGGCGATCGCCGCTCTGCTCACGATCGCGGTGGCAGCTTCCGCTGGCGCGAGGCGCCGGCGCGACCAGGCGCTCTTGCGCGTCAGGGGCGCCTCGACCGCGCGCCTGCTCACTCTGGTGTCGGCAGAGGGGGTCGTGATCGGCATTGCCGGGGCTGCGATCGGGCTCCTTCTCGCTGCGGCGGTCGCGCGCTTTCTGCTTGGCATCGCCAGGGTCGACATCGCTTCCGCCATTTGGTTCGCTATCGCTGCGGCCATCGGTCTCCAGCTTGCGCTTGCCGCCCTGCTGCTGCCGGCGTGGAGCGCGGCGCGGCAGAGCACGGTCTCCGCCCAGCGGCAGGCGATCGGAGCCGAGCGCGTGCCGCTCTGGCGCCGGGGCTATCTCGATCTCCTCCTGCTTCTCCTGTCCGGCATCATCTTCTGGCAGGCGGCGAGCACCGGCTACGAAATCGTCCTTGCCCCGGAGGGCGTGCCGGCGGCCTCCGTCGACTATCAGGCCTTCCTTGCGCCTCTCCTGCTATGGCTGGGGCTCGGCCTGCTGACCTTGCGTCTCGGCGCGCTCTGTCTCGGCGCCGGCCGGCCGGCCCTGCGCGCGGTCCTGTCGCCGCTCGCCGGCCCGCTGGCGGGGGTGGTCGCCGCCTCGCTCAGCCGGCAGAAGCGGCGTGTCGTGGGCGGTATCGCGTTGACCGCGCTCGCCTTCGCCTTCGCGACCTCGACCGCCGTCTTCAACACCACGTATGACGCCCAGACGCTCG
>JBGPEQ010000188.1:0-7285 GCA_041482855.1 Dongiaceae bacterium
CCGCATTCGACGTGAACAGAAGCGCATAGAAGAACTCGTCCCACGCCATGAGCAGGGCGAAGAGCGCGGTGGTCGCGATGCTGGCCCGGGCTATCGGGATGCCGATCCGCACCATGATGCCGAAGGCGCCCAGGCCGTCGACTCGCGCGGCATCGTCGAGTTGACGCGGCACCTGATCGAAGCCGGTCTTCAGCAGCCAGGTCGTGAACGGGACCAGAAAGCCGAGATAGACGATGACGAGCCCGGCCGGCCGATTGAGCAGACCGGAAGCCGACAACATGACGTAAAGCGGCAGCGCCATGACCGTCTGCGGGAGCATGTAGGTGCCAACCATGACATGAAGCAGTCCCTCGCCGGCATGCACGCGCGAGATGTGCCAAGCAGCCGGCGCCGAAATGGCCAGAGCGACCATCGTTCCGGTAACGCCGACAATGAGGCTGTTCCGCAGTGCCAGGAGAAAAGGCGAGGTGTTGCCCGACGGGTCGGCCGCCAGCAGACGCCCATAGCGCGACAGATCCCAGTCGCTGGGGAGCCATCGCAGGGGAATGGTGTAGATGTCCGCCGTGGAACTGACGCTCAGGATCATCAGCCATATGACGGGAGCGAGCACGACTATCGTGAGCAGGACGGCGGCAGTGAGGATGATTGTGCGACGCATGATTGCTATGCGCCGCGGCTTTGCCGCTTCAGCAAACGGGTATAGGCGATGATGAAAATGAGGCAGACCAGCGTGATGATGAAGGCAATCGCCGATCCTATACCCGACTCGAGATTCGAGAATGTCCGCTCGTAGACCAGCATGCTCATCGGCTTGGTGGAACTGAACGGACCGCCCCGCGTCATCACCCAGACAATGTCGAACACCTTTATCGTGTCGATCGTCCGCAATATCAGCGCCACCATGAGCGGTCCGGCGATGTGTGGAAGCGTTATCGTCGAGAAGCGGCGGAAAATACCTGCGCCATCGACATGGGCAGCGTCGTAGAGATCCCGCGGCGCCGTCTGCAGCGCGGCAAGCACGATCAAGCCGACGATCGGAAAGTTCTTCCAGATGTCGGCGACGCCGATCGCGTAAAGCGCCAGCGAGGGATCGCCCAGCCAACTCCGGTAGTCCGTGATCACGCCGGCTTGCTGCAACAGCGCGTTGAGGGCGCCGAAGTCGGGGGCGTAGATGAGCCGCCACGTGATCGCGTTTACCACCGTCGGTATCGCCCACGGCACAATGAGCAAAACACGCAGCGCCGTTCTTCCGGGGAACTCTTCGGCCAACAGGAGGCCGGTCCCGAGCCCCAGCAGCATCTCCGCCGTCACGGTGAACAGCGCGAACTCGATCGTCACAAAGAAAGCATGCTGGAAGGAAGATGACGTCAGCACCGTGACATAGTTGCGAAGCCCTACGACTCGTAGATCGGCAAGAGTTCCCAGGAAGGTCGCCGAAGTGAAGCTCATCGCAAGCGTGAAAAGCAGCGGGCCGCCCACCGTGACGACAAGGACAATGACGACCGGACTCAAGAAGGCGAATCCTTCCGCGGACCCGCGACGCACGGCGAAAGCTGAGCCGCCTCTCATGACGAATTCGGGACATGCCGCACCGAGGTACGGCTCCGAAAGGACCTCAGTGCGGCGACCCGACGGTTCTACTGGTTTCCGACCGACGAGGCGATATCAGCCAGGACCGCCTCAGGCTCGGCCTTGTCGTAGAGGACGGCCTGAATGCCTTCCTGCAACGCGGACGACATCTGCACATAGTTCGCGATCACCGGCCGCAAGATCATGTTCTTGAAGTTCGGCTCCGCGGCCGCGGCGAGTTCCTCCTGGCCCGCGACAACGGTCGGGTCCGAATAGGAGGCCGTCCAGACCGGAAGCACAGCCTTGGCATATTTGTCCTGGAGGTCTTTCGAGGTCATGAAGGTGACATACGTCCATGCCTCCTCGGGATGCTTGCTTGTCTTGGTGATGGAGAGCGCCATGGAGCCGTTGACCGAGGTTCCCTCCGGTGCCCCCGGGCCGGCGGGTACAGGCGCCACGCCGACTTGTCCGACGACCTTGGACTCCGCCGGGTTCTTCGACAGCGCATAGACGTACTGCCAATTGAACGAGAAGGCCGCCTCGCCGCTCAGGAATGCGCGCCGACCGTCCTCGGCGTTGTACTCGCGGGAGCTCGGGTTGGCGATGCCGCTCCGGATCTGACCGCGCATATAGTCGAGCACTTTTGCCCCCTCGCTCTGGAACGCGGGCGTCCCATCGCTGGCGAAGAACTGGCCGCCGCGGGCTGCGAGCAGGTAGGCGAAGTCGCAGACGATCTCCTCGTTCTGGCCCCAATTCCAGACGATCGGGAACTTGACGATGCCTTTGTCCTTCAGCACCTGGGCCTGATTGTTCATCTCATCCCAAGTCTTCGGCGGTGCGGAAAAACCGGCATCGCTCAGCATCTTCTTGTTGTAGTACAGGAACTTTGCGTCGACGAGCCAAGGGAAACCATAAAGCCGCCCGTTCAGGTCGGCGGTCTTCCAGGCGCCATCGAACACTTGTGCCCTGAGACTGGGGTCGACCCGATCGGTGACGTCGACGATCAGGTCGCGCTTCACGAATTCGGCAAGCCATATGACATCGATCAGGACGACGTCGTAGGCGCCGTCGCTGCCCTGGGACAGAAGGATCCGATCGCGAAGGCCCGCATACGGGACGAAGTCCACCTTCACGTTGATGTCGGGATGCGCCGTATTGAAAGACGCGGTCATCGAGGACACGTCCTTGTCGCTGTAGGCCGTGTCGGACATGACCAGCACGTTCAGCGTCTTTGCCTCGTCGGCCGATGCGGGCCGCATCAGCACGAGGTGGATGACGAGTGAAAACAACAAGAACGTCGCAGTCAGGTACTTTCTCATTTCTATTCTCCCTGTTTGTCGAACAGCGTTCACGTAGATTTTCGCCGCGCTGCGCCAGTCGGCCCCTAAATCGCCATGTTAGAGTTCGAGACGCATAGCTCGCGGCGTCCATCCTCAAGCATCAAGTCGGCCATGGCCGGAGAACAACGCCGCACGCATCGCCGAACACGATGAGGGGCGAGACTTGGCACGCCGGATCCGGAACGCTGGATGGGCTTACCCCAGCGGCCGGCTCCGGCAACTCTCATCGAGACTGCCGGAGCCGCGCAGCAACGCCCTATTTGTAGTCCTTCAGCCAGGCCTTGTAGTTATCAAGATCGGCCGCATGCACGCTGCGCCACTTGGTGATCACCTCTTGATAGGTCTGGGCCGCCTCGTCGACCGTCATGCCGCCGCCGAGGATGCCCTGGAACGTGACGAAGTTCGCATTCACGTCGAGATCGATGGGATAGTAGTTGGCTGAGTAGTAGGTGACTTTCTCACGCGACCATTTGGCGAGCTGGGCGTCGGTGGCACGCACTACCTTCGATGCATCCCAGCGCCGATCGATCGGCAAGGTGCCGCTGCCGGTGTAGAGTGCCTCGAGTCGGTCGGGCGTATGCAGAAACGCCATGAAGTTTCCGGCCAGCGCCTTTTCGGCGGCGAACTGAGTGACCTGGAACCCTGGCGTATCGATCGGAATCTGGCCGCCCAAGCCGCTTTCGGAGAAGGAGGGGACTTTCATCACCCCCACGTTCTTGCCGGCATCGGTCATTGCCTTGATCGTCTGCAGATAGCCAGGCGAGGCGAAGACCATGGCGGCGGTCTCTTCCTGGAAGCGGGCGAGACCATCGGCCAGCAATGTCGAGTTCGTATCGTCGTTGTAGTAGGGCTTGAGCTCGGTCAGTTTCGTCAGCCAGGACTTCCATTGGGCAGAGGTGAAATCGCCGTCGATCACCATCTGCAGGAATTGCGGAATGGTGAATACCTGCGACTGCAACCCGACGCCCGTGATCTCACCACCGAACCCGTCCTTCAGGCCCAGTACGATCGGTGTGGTTCCCGACGCCTTCAGCTTCTCGAGGGCGGCGAGGAAATCGGGCCAAGTCGTCGGCGGGTTTTCGGCGTCGAGCCCCGCTTTCTTGAACAGCTCCTTGTTGTAGACGACCGGGAACATCCTGAGTTCGAAGGGATAGATCCAGGTCTTGCCGCCCCAGCGGGTGCCCTCGATGGCCGGGACCGGTGTGAGATCCTCCGCCGCCAATACGTCCTCATTGGCGACGGTGCAGCCGGTCCAGGCCAGCTCGAGCGACCAGGTTCCGCCCCAGTTGTACCAGATATCGGGCCCGCTTCCGCCCTTGCAGGCGGTCTTCTGGAGGGTGTTGTAGGTGTCGACAGGCTGCAGCACCGTCTTCACCGTGATGTTGGGATAGAGTTTCTGATAGGCCTCGACCGATTCCTTCATCCAGTCTTCGATACCAGGAATCTCCTGGTTGCCGAGCCACCAGACCGTCAGGGTCTTCTCACCCGCCTTGCTCGGATCGTACGCGCTGCCGAGCCCCTCGGCCCACGCGACACCGCCTGTCAGTGTGGCCAGCACGGCCCCGGCCGCGATGGCCAATAAACCGCTTCTTCGCTTCATGATCATGTGACGTCTCCCTGTTTTCAGTTTTCTACTTCACTACACAGATTTTCAGGCCTCGCTCATTGCCCTCCGGCCTCCGCCAAAGCAAATGCTCGGCCTTTCGTCTTAGCCCTTCACGCCGCCCGCCGTCAGGCCGCGGATGAAGAATCGCTGCCCAGCCAGATAGAGCACCACCATCGGCACCGCTGCCCACAGCATGCCGGCCATCACGATCGGCACGTCATGCCGATATCGCGAATTGAACAAGGTCAAGCCGACCATGAGCGTTCGCAGACCCTGGTCCTGCAGAAAGACCACGGCGATCAGGACTTCGTTCCACACCCACAGCGATTGGACGGTGACCACAGTCATCAGCGCCGGAACGGACAACGGCAGCACGATCTCCCAGAACGCGCGCCAGGAGCCAGCGCCATCGATTCGGGCCGCCTCAAGAAGCGGTCGGGAAATGGTCGAAAAAAAGCTGGCAAGGAGGAACGTAGAGAACGGCAACATTATGCCGCTGTAGATTACGATCACCGTGTGCAACGTATTCAACTGCCTGAGATCGACGACCATCTCGAACAGTGGGACCACCAAGACGATTGGCGGGACCACCAGGAGAGCGATCAGAACGGCGTATATGAAGGGGCCGGCTCGCCACCGCATCAGGCTCAGCGGATAGGCGGCCAGCGCCGCCAGCGCCGTCGATAGACACACGGAAGCCGCAGTAACGAGAAAAGAGTTCAACAGCCAGAGATACAAGTCGCCACCGGCCATGGCGTCCGAAAGGCTGGTGAGGACAGGCTGCTGCGGCGGTGCGAGACGATTGCCCAGATATTCCTGCTTCGTCTTGAAGGCGTTCACGAGCATGAAATAGATTGGCAGCAGCGAAAGCATGCTGAAGCCAACTAAAAGGCCGTGACGCACCGTTGAACCGAGGATGCGGCGCCTTCCAAGCGGATCGCACACTGCGGGCCTATTCATAACCATAGGCTGCGAGCCTCTTTCCGAGCCAGACACGCACCACGATCAGTACCGAGACGATGCCGAACAAGACGACGCCAGCCGCGGAGCCAACGCCGATCACATTGCTCGTGAAGACCTGCTGATAGATGTAATACTCGCTGACAACGGTGCTGTTCATGGGCCCGCCCAGGGTCATCACGTAGATGTAGGCGAACACCCAGGACAGCATGTTGATCAGTTCGATAACGGCATAGAACGCGATGGCGGGCGTGAGCTGCGGAATGGTTACGTGCCAGAGAATCCGCCACCACCGCGCCCCGTCGACGCGCGCGGATTCGAAATAGTCCTCGCTGACGCTCATCAGCCGGGCAAGACAGAGCACGATGCCGAATCCCAGTTCCTTCCAGACGATGACGAACATGATCGTGGGCATCGCCCAGGCGGGGCTGCCCAGCCAGTCCCGGGCCAGAACATCCAATCCCACGGCCCGTATCGCGGTGTTCAACACGCCGCGGTACTCGAAGATATAGCCGAAAACCACGCCCACCACGGGGATCGACAGCACGTAGGGAATGAAGAGCAGGGTCCGGTAGACGCGCCAGCCGCGAGGACGATCGTACAGGATCGCCGACAGTATGACGCTGAGCACCACCATTACCGGCACGCAGAGGAACAGTTTGAGGTTGTTGACGATGGCGGTGGCAAACAACGGGTCGTTGAATATGTACCTGTAGTTTGCCAAGCCGGCGAAGCTGGATGCGGCGTATGCCGAGGCGCCCACATTCTGGACGCTGTAGAGAAACAGGGTCGCGATCGGATAGGCGAAGATCCCCATGACGAAGACGATCATGGGCAATGCGTAGATCCAGGGGAGCCAGCGATTGACTTTCACGCCCGACCATCTCCCGTCAGACCGGAATGAGCCCTCTCAACTCCGCTTCCAGTTCGCCGCCGCGTCGGGGCGCACTCAAAGCTTGCCCAGCGCGTCTGCATATCGCTTCGCCGCCGAAAGTCCGAAGGCCGAGGGCGGGGTCGAGGGCAAGCGGGGTTTCGTTTCGGCGATGCCCAGGCGATGGCCGAGCACCGGCTTGCCGTAGACCAGGAACGTATCCATCGATTCCATGAGCAGGATCAGCAACGGCAGGACTTTGGCATAGAGCCGCTCCGCCTCCTGGATCCCCGCCTCGGTTCCCGACGCCATGTGATCGAATGCGCGGGCCAGCACATCGAAGGCCTCGCCCCCGGGAATGATCCCGACGGCGCCGGCACGCATCGAATCGAGCATCTCGATCCCGTCCCGTCCATTGAATACATCGAGCGCCCCCTCGACCTCATCGAGCAGACTTGCGATGGCTACCGCGGTAGCTTCCAGCTTGATGATGGTGAAATTGGGATGGGCGCGATGCAGGGCCCGGATGCCGGCATGAGACAAGCCGATGCCTAGGTATTCCGGCGCGTTCTGAATCGCGATGGGGATCGGCGAGGCGTCGGCCACGGCGCCAAAGAAGCGCACCAGTTCGGACTCGGGCACATGTTTCACCAGGGGCGGCTGCAGGATCACCCATTTGGCGCCGACCGCCGCGGCTGCCTTGACGAATTCGATCTGTCCGCCGACGCTGGTTTCCGCCACGGTCACCGTCAGCGGCACCTTGCCGTCGGTATCTTCGGCGACCCATTCCATGAGTTGGCGGCGCTCGGCGGTCGATAACTTGTTGACCTCGCTCGCCAGGCCGAGCACGCCGATGCCATGCACTTTGTGCTTCAGCATCGATTGGACCTGCCGGCGCATGGGATCGCGCGCCAAGTTGCCCTTGTCGTCGAACAGGGC
>JBGPEQ010000189.1:0-7260 GCA_041482855.1 Dongiaceae bacterium
AGCGCGCCCAATCGGCGCGCGGCGCCAGATAGGGATCGTGCGGTTGGATATAGGAGACCGTCAGCATGAACGGCCGTTCGTCGCTGCCGCGGGCGTGGTCGTAGAGCCAGCGCACGGCCTGGTGGCCGACCTCCTCGTCGTAGTCCCATTCGAGCGAGCGGTCGTACGCGCCGGCCTCGACCACGCTCAGCATGTTGTGGAACCACCAGTGGACCTTGTTCGGCTCGTCCCAGGTGGGCGTCCAGCCGAAATCGCCGGGATAGATGTCGGTGGTGACGCGGTCCTCGTAGCCATGGAGCTGATCCGGGCCGACGAAATGCATCTTGCCGGCGAGGCAGGTGCGGTAGCCGACCCGGCGCAGGTAATGCGCATAGGTCGGCACCGACGACGGGAACTCGGCGGCATTGTCCCAGGCGCCGATGCGGCTGGGCAACTGCCCGGCCATCATCGAGAAGCGCGCGGGCGCGCACAGCGGCGCATTGCAGTAGGCGCTGTCGAACACCACAGCGCGTTCGGCCAGGGCCTGCAGGTGCGGGGCCTGCACCAGGGGATGGCCGTAGCATGGCAGCGACTGCGGCGACATCTGGTCGAACATGACGAAGAGGATGTTCGGACGCTTGCCGCGCGGCTGGGTCATGGGCACTTCCTGAGCAAGAAAGATTCACCACAGAGAGCACAGAGGACGCAGAGAAGAAGGGAGAACGCAGATGAACCAGATAGGATTTGTGGCGCGCCGAAGGCGCGCATTCATTCTTATCGGCGTCTATCTGCGTTCATCTGCGGTTGAATCCTCTTCTCTGTGTCCTCTGTGCGCTCTGTGGTGGATCTTTTGTGTCGCGCGCACGCCTTCGCCTAGTCGCGCGGCGACTTCTGCATCAGAGCCGGGCCAGCCGTTCGATCAGCAGATCGTAGAAGCCGCCGGCGTCGGCCTGCAGGAGGACGCGGGAATTGGCGACGGCGCCATCCTCGAGGCGGGTATCGATGATGGTCATGCCGAGGGTGCGCGGCGACTGGATCTCGATCTCGATATGGGCAGGCTTGCCCTGGAACAAGGACGGATTCAACAGGTAGGCGATGACGCAGGGGTCGTGCAGCGGGCCGCCCTCCAGGCCTTCGTAGAGGGCCTCGCCGCGATTGAAGAACTCGAGCATGCCCGTGACGGCGCGGCTGACCGGCGAGCCGATGCGGCGGATGCGCTCGACGCGATCGCGCGTCGCCAGCACCTGGCGCGTCAGGTCCAGCGGCACGAGGACGATAGGAGCGCCGCTGTCGAAGACGACATGGGCGGCGTGCGGATCGGCATAGATGTTGAACTCGGCCGCGGGCGTGCTGTTGCCGCCGCTCGGACCGGCGCCGCCCATGATGACCAGCTCGCGCAGGCGTGCCGGCAGGCGCGGCTCCTTGACGATCGCCAGCGCCAGGTTGGTCAGCGGGCCGAGCGCGCAGACGGTGATGCTGCGCTCCGGCCGGCCCATCACCGTCTCGACGATCCAGTCGACGGCGTGCTGCTCCTGCAGCGGCATGGTCGGCGGCGGGAGATCGGCGCCGCCGAGCCCGGTCTCGCCATGCACGACCGCCGTGATCTGCCGGCGCAGCAGCGGCCGCGCGCAGCCGGCGAACACCTTGGCGTCGCGCCGCCCGGCCAGCTCGCAGAGGATGCGGGTGTTCCCGCTCGTCAGCTCCACGCCCACATTGCCGGCGACCGCGGTCAGCCCGAGCACCTCCAGCTCCGGCGACGCAAAGGCCAGCAGGATCGCGAGGGCGTCGTCGAGGCCGGGGTCCGTGTCGATGATGATTTGTCGTGGCGCCATCTTGCCGTCATGCCCGCTGTGCGGCGTAGATGTACGTAGATGTACGTTAGGAAAGCTTGGCGGGAAAGCCCTCGCATGGGCGGCGTTCGACAGGTATTCGTTCGCATTGCCGCCCCATCCGCGGCCCGGCATATTCGACGTCGATCAACGCGGGAGGGGCACGAGGGTTGAGCAGCATGCCGACGATGGCGGACGCGGTCCGCCTCTACAATCAAGGCGACCGCGCGGCCGCGCGAGCGGCGTGCGAACGGATTCTGGCGAGCGGCAGCAAGGACAACGATGCCCGCCTGCTGCTGGCCATCCTGCTGATCGAGGATGGCGACACCGGGCGCGGCCTTTCGCTGCTGGAGCTGATCGTGGCGTCGGCGCCGAACAATGCGCGCGCGCGCCATGCGCTCGGCAAGGCCCTCGCCCGTCTCGGCCGCAGCGACGAGGCGGTCGGCCATCTGGAGCAGGTGATCGCACAACAGCCCGCCAACATCGACGCCTATCTCGATCTCGGCGGCATCCATCTGCGCAGCCAGCAGGCGCCGGCCGCCGAACGCGTGCTGCGCCAGGCGCTGGCGGCGGCGCCCCAGCATCCGGCCGTGCTGAGCAACCTCGGCGGCCTGCTGGCCGCCAACGGAAATGCCGTAGAAGGGATCGCGCTGCTGCGGCGCGCCGTGACGGCATCGCCGAAAACGGCGGCCGCCCGTTACAACCTCGCCATCGCGCTGAAGAACAGCGGCGAGCTGGAGGAAGCCATCGCGGAATATCAGGCGGCGGTGGACCTCAAACCCGACTATGTCGATGGCTGGCACAATCTCGGCAATGCGCTGCTCGACCTCGGCCGCGTCGAGCAGGCCGCGGCGGCCTACGAGTCGGCGACCCAGGTCCGCCGCCGGCCGGGCGCCCCGCCAGCGGGCGACGGCTTCGCCAAGATGAACCCGGGCAAGCTGCGTCACGACATCGAACAACTGCGCCATCTCATCGACGGCGGATGCCTCGGCGCCGACGCGCAGAAGGCGGTGGCCGACTACGAAGCCGCGCTCGCCCTGCTGCCGGCCAACATGAGCGCGCCGGCCGCGAACCTGTTGCCGCCGGAACTCCGCCATCGCCTGGCGTCTTCCTACAATCGCCTGCTATACCGGCCGGCGGCGGAGACCGAGGCCGGCGGCGCCGTCAATCCGATGCTCGACGCCGCCGCGATCGAAGCCGACTATCGCGGCCATGAGCCGGGCATCACCTTCATCGACGGGTTCCTGACGCCCGCGGCACTGGAGTCGCTGCGGCGCTTCTGCCTGGAGGCCACGGTCTGGTTCGAGAGCCGCTATGCCAACGGCTATCTCGGCGCCTTCCTGGATGACGGCTTCTGCTGCCCGCTTCTGCTGCAGATCGCGGAGGAGCTGCGGCGCGCCCTGCCGGGCATCTTCGGGCCTCACACGCTGCGCAAGCTCTGGGGATTCAAATATGACAGCCGCTTGAGCGGGATTCCCATGCATGCCGATTTCGCGGCCGTGAACGTGAACTTCTGGGTGACGCCCGACGACGCCAACCTCGATTCCGACGGCGGCGGCCTGATCGTGTGGGACAAGGAGGCGCCGCTCGATTGGGACTTCGCGACATACAACAACGACCAGGCGGCCCTGCGCCGCTTCCTGGCGCAATCGCAGGCGCGCCCGGTGCCCGTGCCGCATCGCCAGAACCGGGTCGTGATTTTCAACTCCGATCTCATTCACGAGACCGCGCCGCTGAAGTTTCGCGACGGCTACGAGAACCGGCGGATCAACATCACCATGCTCTACGGCAAGCGCGGCGCCTGAGCCTCGCCGCGCGGTCGCCCGCGCCGACGCGGGTCAAGCACTGGACGAGATCCGGTCAATGCCGAGTCGATGTGATCGCAATGGCGATTGCGCGCGGGCGATCATGGTGCATGAATGTCGTGGACCAACGGATTGCGGGCGCGTGATTCTCGGCGGCGGCCCGAATTCCGCCAAGATTGTGTGTTCACGGTCGCAAGAGGCTCGCGTTCGCCAGCGGGCTGTGGCCGCGGGTTGGAGTGGAATGGAACTGAGTGAGCGATTTGCGGCCGCGGGCCGACTCGTCGATCGCCGCCGGGCGCTGCGGATGGCGGGCGCCGCGGCCGCCGGCGGGGCGGCATGGCTGATCGGCGGCGCCGGCGCGTTGCGGGCGCGCGCGCAGGACGAGACCCGCTTCTTTCGCATCGGGACCGGGCCGGCGACCGGCAACTACTTCACTATCGGCGGCATCATCGCCAATGCCATCAGCAACCCGCCGGGCTCGCCCCCCTGCGACAAGGGCGGCAGCTGCGGCGTGCCCGGGCTGATCGCCAGCGCCCAGACGACCCAGGGATCGGTCCAGAACGTCGAGCTTGTGGCCGACAAGACCCTCGAGTCGGGACTGTGCCAATCCGACGTCGCCTATTGGGCCTATTCGGGCAGCGGCATGTACAACGGCGGCAAGCCGTTCGACGGCTTGCGGGCGGTCGCCAACCTCTACCAGGAGAGCCTGCACATCGTCGTGCGCGCGGATTCGACGATCTATGCCGTCGCCGATCTCCGGGGCAAGCGGATCTCCCTGGGCGGGCGCGGTTCGGGGACGCGCGCCACGGCCGTCCTCGTGCTCGGCGCCTACGGCGTCGGCGAACGCAAGTTCGCCGGCCAGTTACTGACCATCGAGAAGGCTTGCGCGCAGCTGCGGGACAGCACGATCGACGCCATCTTCTTCGTCGGCGGAGCGCCGGTGCCTGCATTCGCCGATCTGGCGCAGACGACGGCCCTGCGACTGCTGCCGGTGGCCAGCGACGAAGCCTCGAACCTGCGCAGTACCTACCCGTTCCTCACGGTCGACGTCATCCCCGAGAACAGCTACGGCAGCAATCCGGGGACCGTCACCGTGGGCATCGGCACCTACTGGCTCGTGCTGGCCGAACTGGATGACAACCTGGTCCATGACATCGCGGCGGCGCTGTGGCACCCGGCGACCCGCAAGCTCCTGGATCAGGGCAGTCCGATCGGGCGCCGGATTCGACTCGAACAGGCGCTCGTCGGCCTGCCGCTTCCGGTCCATGCCGGCGCCGAACGCTTCTACGCCGAGCCGCGCGATCAAAACACGCAACCCGGTGACGGCCAGTAGGGGCGGCTCGCAGGCGGGCGCGCGCAGCGCGCCCCTACGGGACGTCGCCGACGGCGACGATCGGCAGCTTCGCCCAGATATTGGGGACCTTGGGAACGCCGATACCGTCGAAGTCGGCGTCGCGAATGTGGTCCGCAAGCGGCTCCCCTCCGGGCGAGCCGGACGAATCACGCGGCCTTCCGAATGAGGAAGGAATAGACATCGCCCTCCTGCTTGGACTCGACGAGCGCATGGCCCGTAGTCTCGCAGAAATGGGCGAAGTCCTTCACGGCGCCGGGATCGGTGGCCAGCACCTGCAGCAGCCCGCCCGGCGCGACCTCCTTCATGGCCTTGCGCGCCCGCAGCACCGGCAGCGGACATTTGAGGCCTTTGGCATCGAGAATGGCAGTCATGCGGCTGTCCCCGTCGGTCGTCGATGGCTATGCTGGCAGGCAGGATGGCAGACATCGTACAAGATCGACCGGCCGTCTTCACCATCGGTCACTCGAATCACTCGAGCGAGTGGTTTCTCGCGCTGCTGCAGGGCGCCGGCATCACGGCAGTCGCCGATGTGCGCTCCATCCCGCGGTCTCGCCGTTGGCCGCACTTCAGCCGCGCCCGGATCGAGCGCTGGCTGGCCGACGCCGGCATCGCCTATGTCTTTCTCGGCGCCGAACTGGGCGGCAGGCCCGACGATCCGGCGCTCCTGCGGGAGGGACACCCGGACTATGACCTGATGGCCGCGACGCCTTTGTTCCAGGCCGGGCTCGATCGCGTGCTGGATGGCGCCGGGAAATATCGCATCGCGCTCATGTGCGCCGAGCGCGAGCCGCTCGATTGCCACCGGTTCCTGCTGGTATCCCGGCGCCTCCAGGAACGCGGTGTCCGCCTGCGCCACATCCTCGCCGACGGCTCGGTCGAGGCGCAGGAAACGACGGAGTGTCGACTTCTGCAGCAGACCGGGCTCGCCGTCCATTCGTTGTTCGCCGATCTACCGCCGCCGCGCCACGCGGTCGCCCGCGCCTACGATATCCGCAGCGGCAATGCCGGACGCGGCCGTCACCCGATCGGTCCGGCCTGATGGACGTATTGACGGCGGCGCGAACCGAAGTAAAGGCCGAGAAGGCGGCGATTCTCGACGCTCGGCGGCAGGCGCTTCTCCAGAGATCGGCGGGCCAGCGGCAAGGCCGCATCGCCGCCGCCATGCCGGTGGAGTTCCCAATCATCCTCCTTCACCGACTCGACCTTGTTGTGCATGGCCTCGTGGAGGGCCGCGATGGCGAGCGCGTAGCTCACCTGCGCCAGCTCGCCTTCGGTCCAGATCGGGTTGGCGGCGCGCGATTCGCGGATCCAGCGGATCAGGTCGCCAGCCCACACTTCACTCATGGCCGGCGGGTCGGCGATCGTCGCGCTCAAATGAGCGGGATCGCCGAGGCTGAGCTGCTGGAGCAGCGCGTAGTGATAGCCGGCGAACTTCGGCTCGCGCCGGGTGCGCCCGACGATCACGCCCTCGCGATAGGTCGGCACGAAATAGACGACACAGTCGGTATCGCGGATGCCGGCGCCGGCCGGGCGGTCGGTCCACTGCACCGGACTGCCGTCGGCCGACCAGCTCGCCCAGCGCTCCAGATTGCCCTTTATCCGGCGCTTCAACTCGAGGTTGACCTTGGGCGCCGGCGCGAACAACGCAGTAGTCGAATGCAACCAGAGGACAGCCATCGCCGTGCGAAATGCAGACGGTGTCGAAGCCGATGCGGCCGGCGGCGCGGTCCCGTCTTTGCCCGCCGCCGCCCCCAGATTTCACGATTCGCCCTTATTTCCAAGCCGAATACAATACCGACGTGCGTCCAGCGCCGGCGCACCGCTATTGACGCATTATTGACGGGCGCGTTCGGCGGCCTCACGCGACATAGGCGGATGCCCCGGGAAATCCTTCGATGACCCTCAACCCATTCGCCACCGTCGCAGAGAAGATAGACCTGTCGCCGACGGTGAGCGACGAGGTGAAGGCGACGACCTGCTACATGTGCGCCTGCCGCTGCGGCATCAAGGTGCATCTGCGGGACGGCCGCATCCGCTACATCGAGGGCAACCGCGACCATCCCGTGAACAAGGGCGTGCTCTGCGCCAAGGGTTCGGCCGGCATCATGAACCACTACTCGCCGGCGCGGCTGACGACGCCGCTGCTGCGCGTCGGTCCGCGCGGCGCCGGCGAGTTCGAAGAAATCAGTTGGGATGAAGCCTTTGCCACGCTCGCCGAGCGCCTGGCGAAGATTCGCGCCACGGATCCGAAGAAGTTTGCGCTATTCACCGGCCGCGACCAGATGCAGGCACT
>JBGPEQ010000190.1:0-7250 GCA_041482855.1 Dongiaceae bacterium
CGCCGGTGACGATGATGAAGGTCATGGGCAGCGCGACCAGCCCGATCTCGGCCATCAACCGGCCCTGATTGAGCAGATTGTCGACGGTCAGGAATCGGTCGCTCTGCAGCGCGAGTACGACCAGCGCCGCCGCCAGGATCGCAAGCAGAATGCCCTCGTGACGGAACAGCAGCCCGCGCAGCAGTTCGACCGCCCGCGTTCTCGCCGTATCGCTCGCCAAGCTCATCGCCGCGCCGTCCGCCGGCGCCGCCGCAACAGGTCGGCGAGCACGGTCAACAGAATCAGTGTTCCCTGCACGGCGCGCAGCCAGTAGGGCGAGATGCCGACGAAGATGAGCGACGAGCCGATGGCCGCGATCAGCACGGCGGCCAGGGTCGATCCGATGACCGTGCCGGTGCCGCCGAGGATGCTGACGCCGCCGACCACCGAGGCCGTGATGATGCTGAGCTCTAGGTTGGGCGGCACCGTCGACTGGATGATGCTGAGCTGGGTGGCGAACAGGATGGCGGCGATGCCCACGAACATCCCGTGGATCGCGAATACCATCATCAGCGTGCGCTCGCGCGAGATGCCGGATAGCCGCGCCGCCTCCGCGTTGCCGCCGACGGCATAGATGGCGCGGCCGGCGGCGCTGTAGCGCATCCACCATGCTGCGCCGGCGGTCAGTGCGACCATGAAATATATCGGCAGCGGTACGCCCAGGATATCGTTCTGAGCCAAGTGATAACCCGGCGGCAGATCGCTGATCCATTTGCCGCCGGTGGCGCTGATCAAGCCGCCCTTGAGGATGCTGAGCATGCCCAGGGTGACCACGATCGAAGGGATGCGCAGGTATGCCACCATGAAGCCGATGACGAGCATCACGAGCACGCTGATGCCGATCGGCGCGAGCCAACTGACGACGATCGGCGCGCCCGCGACGGCGAGCGAGCCGCTGACGGTCGCGAGCACGCCGATCAGCGAGCCCACGGAAATATCGATATTGCCGGAGACGATCACCATGGACATGCCGATGGCGGCCACCGCCACATAGGCATTGCCGAGCAGAATGCTCTCCAGGTTGCGCTCGGCGAGAAAGCGCGGATTGATTCCACCGACCACTACGAAGAGCAGGACGATGACGCCCAGCAGCACCGCCTCCTGCGACCCGAACAGACGGCGCAGACCGGCCAGCCGAAATGATCCTGCGCGGACGGTCTGAGTCGCCGTGGCCATGGTTCAGCTCGCCAGCGCCATCGGGCCGGTGCTGCTCATCATCGCCGCCGCGATCGCTTCCTGCGTCGCCCGGGCGCGCGCGAATTCGGCGACGATGCGGCCCTCGCGCATCACGAGAATGCGGTCGCTCATGCCCATGATCTCCGTAAGTTCGCTGGAGATCATGAGGATGGCGATGCCCTGCTGCGCCAGCTCGCTCATCAGCCGGTGGATCTCGGCCTTGGCGCCGACGTCGATGCCGCGCGTCGGTTCGTCCAGAATCAGCACCTTGGGCCCGCTCGCCAGCCACTTGCTCAGCACGACTTTCTGCTGATTGCCGCCCGACAGCTTGTTGACGATTTGGCCGATGCCGCTGGCGCGGATGCCGAACTTCTGGATGCTGGTCGCCGCCAGCGCGGCCTCGGCGGCCCGATCGATGAACGAGCGTTTCGAAACGCGCGCGAGCACCGCGAGCGAGACGTTCTCCTTCAGCTGCATGGGCCGCACCAGGCCCTGGGTGCCGCGGTCCTCCGGCACGTAGGCGATGCCGAGCCGCTTGGCCTCGGCAGGATTGCGGATCCTCACGGGACGACCACCCAACCGGATCTCGCCTCCGTCGGCGGGCGTGATGCCGAAGACGACCTGGGCGAGCTCACTGCGCCCGGAGCCGACCAGGCCGGCGAGTCCGACGATCTCGCCCGCATGCACGGTGAGGCTGACGCCGTTGGTCGTCGGCCTGCGCACGATATCGCGCAGCTCA
The DNA here is from genome assembly GCA_041482855.1 of Dongiaceae bacterium. Lineage (GTDB taxonomy): Bacteria > Pseudomonadota > Alphaproteobacteria > Dongiales > Dongiaceae > JBGPEQ01. Next base: position 1,955 of record JBGPEQ010000190.1, read on the forward strand.
AGGACAGGGTCGCCGATCGGCGCGTCGAATTTCGGGAACAGCGCGTCGATTCGGCGCCCGACCATCATCTGGATGAGATCGTCGCGGCCGGTCTCGCTGACCAACTTGGTGGCGACATACTCGCCGTCGCGGAACACGGTGACGCGGTCGGCGAGCAGGAAGATCTCCTCCAGCCGGTGGCTGATATAGACGATGCCGACTCCGCGGGCGCGCAGCAGCCGCACGATGGCGAACAGCCGCTCGACATCGCGCTCGGTGAGGGCCGCCGTGGGCTCATCCATGATGAGGATGCGTGCGTTCTGCGACAGCGCCTTGGCGATCTCGACGCGCTGGCGGTTGCCGACCGAGAGCGTGCCGACGACCTGGTTGACGTCAAGGTCGTGGATGTCGAGCGAGGCCAGCAGCTCGCGCGCCTGCGCGCGCATCCGCGGCCAGTCGATCGCTCCCAGGCGAGTGCGCGGCGCATGGCCCATGAAGATGTTCTCGGCCACGGTCAGCTCGGGAAACAGCAGCAGCTCCTGATAGATCGTCGCGATGCCCGCGCGCTGCGCCTCGAGCGGGCTGGCGAACGCCACCTCCTGGCCGTCGATGCGGATGCTGCCCTGGTCTGGCCGGTGCACACCGGAGACGATCTTGATGAGGGTCGATTTGCCGGCGCCGTTCTCGCCCAGCAGCGCATGCACCTCGCCGGCCCGCATGTCGAAGCGCACGGCCTTGAGCGCCTGCACGCCGGGAAAGGACTTGCTGATGTCGGCGAGCTCGAGGACGAGCGGTATGCCCGGCGCCGGCGCGATGTCGGCCGTTCCGCCGGCGCTTTTCTGCTGCACTATTCGTGTCCTCCCGGCCGGCCCGTCACGGCCAGTATGGGCGATGACGAAGCGAGGTCAAATCGTTTGCAGGACGCCGGGGCGTCGATGAAAGGGCCGGGGGCACGTCCTTCTGGGCGGTGTACGTCTTTGATGACGTTAAGTAAATTACCGTAGCCGAGGAGCCGAGAGGGCGGTTGCTGCAGGGCCTGCGGCGGGCGCCGGAATTGCTGCGTTGACGCGTTAGATTGCGATGCAGCTGCCCATCCCGGCCGCCCTCTCGTGACGGCGTACGACCCGCCCCGCCTGGCACGGCCGGGGCGTGATACTATGTGTTGCCTATCGGTGCTCGCTGGGCAGCGTGCGCTAATGCCGTCGGAGGACTCGGAGATTCGCAATCTCGATTCGCTGCCTGCCGTTCCACGTCACTCCCGGCAGGGGAGGCGCAGGTGAAACGGCTCGCCGCTTTGCTGCTGCTGGCAGCACTGGCAGGCGCCGGCGCACTCCTGTGGCCGCGCAGCCAGCACGCTCCCTCCGATGTTGCCGCCGCCGGCCAAGCATCCCAATCGCCGGCCGTGGCGGTAGCGGTGGCGGCCGTTGTCACCAAGCCGGTCCCTGTCGAGTTCGGTACCATCGGCACGGTCACGGCCTACGCCACGGTTGCCGTCAAGTCGCGCATCGACGGCGAGATCATGGAGGTGCACCTCAAGGACGGACAGGAAGTGAAGTCCGGCGAGCTGCTGTTCTCGATCGACAGCCGCACGATCCATACGCAATTGGAGCAGGCGCAGGCCAATCTGGCGCACGACCGGGCGTTACTCCTGAGCGCACAGCGGGAGGTGGAGCGCCAGACCTTGCTGGTGAAAAAGAATTTCGCCAGCCAGCAAGTGGTGGACCAGGCCAAGGCGAGCGCCGATTCCCTGGAGGCTTCGGTGCAGGCCGACCAGGCCGCCGTCGATGCGGCCAACGTGCAGCTCAGCTTCACGGAGATCCGCGCGCCCATCGATGGCCGGGCCGGCGTCATCAACCTGCCGCGCGGCAACATGGTGAAGGCGAACGATACGGGATCGCTGGTCGTGCTCAACCAGCTGCGGCCGATCTACGGTGCCTTCGCCCTGCCGCAGGGTGAGCTGCCGCGCGTGCGCCAGGCGATGGCCGCCGGCCCATTGACGCTGAGCACGACCATCCCCGGCGACAGCGGACCGCCGCTCGCAGGCGAGTTGACCTTCGTCGACAACGCGGTCGACTCCAGCACCGGCACCATCCAGCTGCGGGCCACCTTCGACAATGCGGAGACGCGCCTGTGGCCGGGCCAGTTCGTCAACGTCACGCTGACCTTGCGCACCGATCCCGCCGCGCTCGTCGTGCCCGACGCCGCCGTGCAGCATGGCCAGAACGGCGCCTATGTCTTCGTCGTCCGCCCGGATTCCACGGTCGAGATGCGCCCGGTCGTCGTCGACCGCAGCGTGGGCGGCGAAAGCGTCATCGCCAGCGGCCTGTCGGCTGGCGAAACCGCCGTCGTCGAGGGCCAGCTGCGGCTGGCGCCGGGCATGCGGGTCGAGCCCCATCCGGCGGGCAAGGCGCCGGCGTCGGGCGTCGAGTCATGAATCTTCCGGAACTCTGCATCCGCCGACCCGTGATGACGACGCTCGTCATGGGCGCCTTCGTCATCTTCGGGATCTTCGCCTATCGCCTGCTGCCGGTGGCGGCGCTGCCGCGGGTGGATTTTCCGACCATCGTAGTTTCGGCGGCGCTCCCCGGGGCCGGCCCGGAGACGATGGCGGCCTCGGTGGCGACGCCGCTCGAGCGCCAGCTCTCGACCATCGCCGGCATCACCGCCATGAGTTCCTCAAGCAGCCTGGGCTCGACCCAGATCACGCTGCAGTTCGATCTCGACCGCAACATCGACGCCGCCGCCCAGTATGTGCAGTCGGCGCTGTCGGTGGCGCAGCGCCGGCTGCCCGACGAGATGCCGGACCCGCCCTCCTATCGCAAGGTCAACCCGGCCGACGCGCCCGTCCTGTTCCTGGCGCTCACCTCCGAGGTCCTGCCGCTGTCGACCGTGGACGCCTATGCGGAGACCCAGGTGGCCGAGCGCATCTCGACCGTGCCGGGCGTGGCCCAGGTGCAGATATTCGGCCAGCAGAAATATGCGGTGCGCGTCCAGGTCAATCCGGATGCGCTGACGGCGCGCGGCATCGGCATCGACGAGGTCCGCCAGGCGCTCGCCGATACCAATTCGAACGCGCCCCTGGGCACGCTGATGGGCAGTCGCCGCCTGCTCACCCTGCAGGCGACGGGCCAGCTGGGAAAGGCGGCCGACTACCGGTCGTTGATCGTCGCCTATCGCAACGGCGCCCCGGTGCGGCTCGGCGAGATCGCCACCATCATCGACAGCGTCGAGAACAATCGGGTGGCCGGCTGGCTCAACGGCACGCGGTCGATCACGCTCGCGATCCAGCGCCAACCCGACGCCAACACGGTCGAAGTGGTCGACAGCATCAAGGCTCTGCTGCCGACCTTCCGGGCGCAACTTCCCGCCGCGATCGAGATGCATGTAGTCAACGATCGCTCGGAGTCGATCCGCGCCTCCGTCAACGAGGTGCAATTCACGCTCACGCTGACGATCGGACTCGTCGTCCTCGTGATCTTCCTGTTCCTGCGCCGGGTGTCGGCGACGGTGATCCCGGCGCTGGCGCTGCCGGTGTCGCTGATCGGCACCTGCGCCGGCATGTACATGCTCGGCTACAGCATCGACAACCTGTCGTTGCTGGCGCTGACGCTGTCGGTCGGCTTCGTGGTCGACGATGCCATCGTCATGCTCGAGAACATCGTCCGCCATGTCGAGCGCGGCGAGCGGCCGATGCAGGCGGCCTTGGCCGGCGGCCGCGAGATCGGCTTCACCATCGTCTCCATGACGCTCTCGCTGGTGGCCGTGTTCATCCCCGTGCTGTTCATGGGCGGCGTGGTCGGCCGCGTCTTCCGCGAATTCGCGGTCACCATCACCATGACCATCCTGATCTCCGGCTTCGTGTCGCTCACCCTGACGCCGATGCTGTGCAGCCGCTTCCTGCGCGCGGCGCCGAAATCGCCCGGCCGCTTCCAGCGCGGGCTCGAGGCCGGATTCAACGCGATGCTCGGCGCCTATCGCTGGAGCCTGGATCGCGTGCTGGCCCATCGCCGGCTGACCCTGGCCGTGACCCTGCTCACTCTGGTCGTCACCGGCTATCTCTATGTTATCGTTCCCAAGGGCTTCTTCCCGACCGAGGATACCGGCCTGCTGACCGCCACGACCGAGGGGGCGCAGGATGTCTCCTTCGACGCCATGCTGGCGTTGCAGACGCAAGTGGCCAACATCGTGCAGCAGGACGCCGACGTCGCCGTCGTCACCTCCACGATCGGCTCCGGCGGCGTGACGGTGAACCAGGGCCGCCTGTTCATCACGCTCAAGGATTTCGGCCAGCGCCGCGCGAGCGCCGATCAGGTGCTCCAGCGCCTGCGCAAGGCGGTGGCTGGAGTCGCGGATGTGCGCGTCTATTTCCAGGTCGTGCAGAACATCAGTATCGGCGGCCGGTTCAGCAAGAGCCAGTACCAATACACGCTGCAGGGGACGGACCTGGCGGAGCTGTCGCACTGGGCGCCGCTCGTCGAGGCCAAATTGAAGCAGCTGCCGGGCTTCCAGGACGTCACCTCCGACCTGGAGACCAAGAATCCGCAGGCCTTCCTCTCGATCGATCGCGAGAAGGCGGCGACCATGGGCATCACCCCCGACCAGATCCGCAGCAGCCTCTACAGCGCCTTCGGCGCCCGCCAGGTCGCCACGATCTACACGCCGACCGACGATTATGCGGTGATCCTGGAGGTCGACCCGGCGCGCCAGCGCAATACCGACGATCTGTCGCGCCTCTACATCGGCTCGCCCGCCGGCAAGCTGGTGCCGATCACGGCCTTCGCGAGCATCGACGAGCGGGTGGGCCCGCTCAGCGTCAACCACCAGTGGCAGCTGCCGGCGGTCACCATCTCCTTCAACCTGGCGCCGGGCACCGCGCTCGGCGATGCCGTGACGCGCATCGACGCGGCCGAGCGCGAACTCGGTCTGCCCGCCACGGTCATCCCGAGCTTCCAGGGCACGGCGCAGGTGTTCGAGGATTCGCTGCGCGGCCAGGGCCTGCTGCTGTTGGCGGCCGTCCTCGTCATCTACATCGTGCTCGGCATCCTCTACGAGAGCTTCATCCACCCGATCACGATCCTGTCGGGCTTGCCCTCCGCCGGTCTCGGCGCGCTCCTGATGCTGCTCGCCGTCAAGAGCGCGCAGGGCCTCACGGTCATCGCCATCATCGGCATCGTGCTGCTGATCGGCATCGTCAAGAAGAACGCCATCATGATGATCGACTTCGCCCTGCAGCGGCAGCGCGGCGGCCAATCGAACGCGGTGGAGGCCATCCGCGAGGCCTGCCTCTTGCGCTTCCGCCCCATCATGATGACGACCA
>JBGPEQ010000191.1:0-7232 GCA_041482855.1 Dongiaceae bacterium
CGTCGAGGCAGTCGCTGGCGGCCGAGCCTTCCATGGTCGGCACCGGCTTGACGTCGCCCTTCGGCAACGTGACGATGTCCGAGACCGAGTCGACGAGGATGCCGACGATGCGCGTGCCGACGGCGACGACGATGACGACATGGGCCGTGCCCGGCTCCGTCGTCCCTTGCCCAAAGCGGGCCCGCAGGTCGAGGATCGGCACGATGGTGCCGCGCAGGTTGATGACGCCGCGCACGAACTGCGGCGTGTTCGGGAGCGGCGTCGCCACCTGCCAGGCGCGGATCTCCCGCACCAACTGGATGTCGATGCCGTAGTGCTCCTCGCCCACCTTGAACGACACCACCTGCATCGTATCGTCGACGAAGGCGACATGCAGGTCCGCCGAACCGGCGGCCTGCGCGCCATTGTGATCAGTCGATTGCGTCATGCTTGCACCTGTTGAGCGTGGGACATGGGGGAGGCGGCGCGGGCTTGGGTGGCGGCGCCGCGCACCACGCCGTGAATGCCCGGAACGTCCAGGATGAGGGCGACCCGGCCGTTGCCGAGAATGGTGGCGCCGGAGAGGCCCGGCAGCGCCTGGTAGTTGACCTCCAGGCTCTTGATGACCACCTGCTGCTGGCCGACGATCTCGTCGAGGACGAGCCCGACCTTGTCGCCCGGGCCGGCCTCGACCAGCACGACGAGGGACTTGGAGGCGTCGGAGGCCGCATTGGGCACGCCGAACAGCCGGCCGACATCGACGAGCGGGACGTATTCGCCGCGGATCCGCAGTACGTGGCCGCCGCCGGCCAGCGAATGCACGTCCCTGGCGGTCGGCCGCAGACTCTCGATGATATTGGCGAGCGGGATCACGTAGATCTCGTCGCCGACGCGCACGGTCATGCCGTCGAGCACGGCCAGCGTGAGCGGCAGCGCCAGCGTGAACGCCGAGCCCTGGCCCGGCGTCGAGCGGATGGAGACGCGGCCGCCCATGCGCTGAATGTTGCTGCGCACGACGTCCATGCCGACGCCACGGCCGGAGATGTTCGAAACCTGGTCGACCGTCGACAATCCCGGCAGGAAGATGAGGTCGTCGATCTGGCTTTCGGTCAGCGAAAGGTCGGCCGGAATCAGGCCCTTCGCCACCGCCTTCTGGAACACGCGCTCGCGGTTGATGCCTTTGCCGTCGTCGGAGATCTCGATGATGATGCGTCCGCCGGCGTGGCCGGCCGACAGCCGCACGGTGCCCTCGACGGGCTTGCCGGCGGCCGCGCGCTCCTCCGGCGATTCGACGCCGTGGTCGACGGAGTTGCGGATCATGTGCACGAGCGGATCGTAAAGCTGCTCGATAACGGTCTTGTCGATCTCGGTCTCCTCGCCATGGAGGACGAGACGCACCTTCTTGCCGGTGGCCGAGGCCACCTCGCGCACCAGGCGCGGCATGCGCTGGAACACCGACTTGACCGGCTGCGCGCGCATCGCCATGACGCTGTCCTGCAGGCTGCGCGTGTGCTGCGAGAGCTCCTCGATGCCCTTGGCGAGGCCGCCGAACTTGTCGATCGAGAGGGCGCCCAGATGCTCGGCCAGCATGGCCTGGCTGATGACGATCTCGCCGACGAGATTGACCACCTTCTCCAGCTTGTCGAGATCGACGCGGATCGAGCTGACCTGCGGCGTCGCGGCGGCGGCATTCTCCTTGGTCGGCGCTTGCGTATTCTTGACCGGTGTCGGCGACGCGGCCTCGACGGCCGGCGCGTCATCATCGGCGACGGGCGGCGCGGCCGCTTCGGCCGGAAGATCCGCCGGCGCGTCGCCGGGCCGGTCGGCCGCTTCCGCCGGAGCGACGGGCGCCGGCTCCTCTTGCGCGGCCGGTTCGGCCGCCCGCGGCGACAGGTCGGCGATCTCGAGATCGCAGTCGTCGCTGGCGAACTCGAACACATCGCGGACGGCGTCGAGGGCCGCCGGCGTCTCCAGCTCGATGGTCCAGCGCAGATAGGCGGCCTCGGGATCGATATCCGAGAGCGCCGGCACCGCCGACTGATCGACCTCGACGGACGTCATGCCGAGACCACCGAGTTCGCGGATCAGCAGCAGCGGCTCGTTGGCCCGCTTGAACATGTCGGCGCGCGGCGCGAAGCCGATGCGGTAGCGGTGCGAGATCGGCGCCGGCTCGGCCGGCGCGGCCGGCGGCGGAGCGGCGGATGCCGGCGCTGCCTTCGGTGCCTCGGCGACGGCCGGCTTGGACACCGCCGGCGCTGCCGCGCCCAGCGCGACCTCGCCGCCCTGCGCCAGCGTCTCCAGCGCCGCCCTCATTTCGCTTTCGCGGTCCTGCGGCAGCTCGGTGTCCGACTGCATGGCGCGGATCAGGTCCGTCAGCACGTCGGCGGCGCGCAAGAGCACCTTTACCCGGTCGGGCGTCACGGGAATCTCGTTCGAGCGCATCTTGTCGAGCAGCGCCTCGAACACGTGGGCGTAGTCGACCAGGCGCTGCAGTCCGAAGGCGCCGGCGCCGCCCTTGATCGAATGGAGCGCGCGGAACGTGGCGTTCACGGTTTCCGCGTCACCGCTGCCTTCGTCGAGGGCCATCAGATGACGCTCGACTTCGCCCAACAGCTCCTCGCACTCCTGGAAGTAGAGCTGTTTCAGTTCGGCTAGATCGTCCAACTTATCCTCTGCACTAGGGCGTATGGCGTTATCGCTACTGGCAAATCCGGCGCACGGAGCTCACCAGCTTCTGCGGCGCATAAGGCTTGGTGATCCAACCGGTGGCGCCGGCGATCCGGCCCTTTTCGCGCATCTCCGGCGACGATTCCGTCGTCACCATGAGAACGGGCATGGCCGAGGTCTGCGGATTGGTGCGGACGCGCTCGGTCAACATCAGGCCGTCCATCACGGGCATGTTGAGGTCGGTGACGACGGCATGAATTTCCGTTTCGACCAGACGATCGAGCCCGGCCTGGCCGTCTGCGGCCTCGACGACCTCGTAGCCGGCCGCGCGCAGCGTACTGGCCGCCAGCCGTCGCATGGTCGGGGAATCATCGACGACGAGGATGCGTCGGTTCATGCTTCCGGCTGCCAACTCATGAGGTCGGCGAACAGGCCGAGGTCGCTGAAGGCGGCCACGAAGGCGTCCGACGCCTGCGCCAGCACGATGCGGCCGGCCGCGGTCTCGGCGCTCTTGCCGGCTGCCAGCAGCACCTGGATGCAGGGCGTCGAGAGTCGATCGACATGGGCAGCATCGAGCACGATTGGCTTGCCGCGCTTCAGGGCCTTCTGCAGGCCATCGCGCAACGGAGTGGCGGCCCGGATATCCAGCACCGGGCCAAGGGTGACGCGGCTCTCCTTCTTGCCGTTGGCGACAACGACAGGCTCCGCCACCGAGGGTTCCTTCTTCCCCATGCGAATAACTCCAACAAACTGATCGCGCTGCCCGAATTGACAGTGCAAACGAATTTGGTTTCTACGGGGCGTGGGTTAATTCGACCTTGCCGATTGCAATCGCGGAGAATTCGGCGGGGAATATCTGCGCCTGCAACCCAATGTCCGCGCCGATCGGTAACCGCGGCTTTACCGGCGCGCTCTAGACATGACGCCAGCGGCCGGGCAGCCGAGCGGTCCGTGCGGTCACTCCCCGTGCCGCCGGCCGGTCGTGCCCGGCCTGCCCTTTGCTCCCGGTCTCCTGGAGGCCTCGTGTCGCTAGCCCAGTCATCTGCCGACGCCAAACGCCTGAGCGGCCCCGAGCGGGCCGCCATCCTGTTCCTCGGCCTGCAGCAGGAGCAGATCTCCAAGCTGATGGATCATCTGAACGAGGACGAGATCCGCACGATCTCGCGCACGATGTCGCGCCTGGGCAAGGTCGATTCGACCATCGTCGAAGCGGTGTTCACTGACTTCGGCGACAGCGCGGCGAGCGGCGGCGTCATCGTCGGCACCAACCAGACGACGGAGCGCCTGCTGCGCTCGGTGCTGATCGGGCGCGACGAGCTTGTCGACTCCATTATCCAGGAGATCAGCGGACCGCCGAAGAGCAATACCTGGGAACGGGTGACGACGGTCGAGGCCAAGACGCTGGCCGACTATCTCGGCAACGAGCACCCGCAAGTGGCGGCGGTCGTGCTGTCGCAGTTGTTCGCCGACTACGCGGCCCAGGTCCTGGCCCTGCTGCCACAGGCTTCCGCCGCCGACATCATGCTCCGCCTGCTCGAGGTCTCCACCGTCAACCGCGAGATCCTCGACGATATCGAACGGGCGCTGCGCAACGATCTCGGCATGGACCTGGTGCAGGACAAGAAGAAGGACCCGCACAACTACATGGCGGACCTCATCGGCCGCGTGAACAGCGATACCGAGGCGCGCCTGCTGGGTTCGCTCGAGGCCATCTCGCCCGAGCACGCCGCCATGGTGCGCAAGCATATGTTCACCTTTGCGGACCTCATCAGGATCAGCACTGCGTCGATCCAGGCCCTGCTGCAGGAATGCGACAAGGGCCGGCTGGCGATGGCCCTCAAGCTGTCCGACGACTCCCAACGCCAGAAGTTCCTGTCGAACATGTCGGAGCGCCAGGCCAAGATGTTCCGCGACGAGCTCGAATCGGGCGCTACGCCGCGCAAGCCGGAGGTCGAGGAGGCGCAGAAGGAGATCGTGCTGCTGGCCAAGGCACTATCGGCGGCCGGCCTGCTGTCGCTCGAGCCCGAGGAAGTGCCCGCCGAAGCCGCGGCACCGACCGAGGAAGCCCCACCCGCCGAAGCCGCCGCGGCCTAACCCTGCCTCACGGCGCAGCCGGCGTGCCCGCCGGCTGCTGCTGGGTGATGCAGTGGATGCCGCCGCCGCCAGAGACGATGTCGATGGCCGGCACCTGCACGACCTCGCGGTCGGGGAAGACCCGCCCGACGATCTCGAAGGCTCGGGCATCCTGCGGATCCTCGAACACCGGCATGATCACGGCGCCGTTGGCGAGATAGAAGTTCATATAGGAGGCGGCGATGCGGCGGCCGTCCGGCATGTAGCGGGCGCGCGGCTGCTCGATCTCGATCACTTCGAGCGCACGCCCTTGCGCATCGGTGGCCGCCCGCAGCCGCGCGATGTTGTCCTTGAGCGGACCGTGATTCGCATCGGCCGGATCGTTGGCCGAGAGCGCCAGCACCATGCCCGGCTTGACGAAGCAGGCGAGGTTGTCGACATGCCCGTCGGTGTCGTCGTCCTTCAGCCCCTCGCCCAGCCAGATCACCTTGCGGATGCCGAGATAGGCCGCCAGCAGCTCCTCCATGTCGGCCCGCCCGATGCCGGGATTGCGGTTGGGATTGAGGAGCACGCTTTCGGTCGTCAGCAGCGTGCCCTCGCCGTCGGTGTGGACCGCGCCGCCCTCGAGCACGAAGGGCGCCTCGTAGCGCCGCATCGCCAGATGCTTCAGCACCTCCTCGGCCACGGCCGCGTCACGCTCATGGTCAGGATATATGTTGCCCCAGGCGTTCCAGCGCCAGTCGACGCCGGCGACCTGGCCGTTGCCGTCGATCACGAAGGTGGGGCCATTGTCGCGCATCCAGGAATCGTCATGCGGCAGGGAATACATGGCGATGCTCTTTACCTTGCCGACCTGCAGCGAGGCATCGATGAAGTTCTTCGGCTTGGCGATCATCGTCACCGGCTCGAAGCGGGCGATGGCGGTGGCGACCTCGGCATAGGCGTCGCGCGCGGCCTCGAGCCGGTCGCCCCACAGCTCGGCGCGGCACGGCCATTCCATCCAGCAGCGGCTGTGCGGCGCCCACTCCGCCGGCATGAAGAAGCCATCGTCGGCCGGTCTTGCCACGGCGTCCCCCCGGCATCGTTGCAGTCGCGCGGACTCTAGAGACCTATCCCGCGTTTGGCAATCGGACCGCCCGCCACTACTCTCGGCGTTGCAACGGGACCGTCCATAACTCCGGGGAATCTCAGGCGTGAACAAGATCGCCATCGTCACCGGCGGCAGCCGCGGCATCGGCAGGGCCGCCGCACTGGCCGCCGCAGCCGCCGGCTACGACGTCGCCATCAGCTACCGGCAGGATCGCGGCGCGGCCGACGACGTCGTGCAACGCGTTCGCGCGTTCGGACGGCGCGGCCTCGCCGTCGCGGCCGACAGTGCCGACGAGGGCGCGGTTGTCCGCCTGTTCGCCGAGGTCGACCGACAGCTCGGCGCCGTCTCCGCCCTCATCAACAACGCTGGTATCGTGGGCCGGAGCTGCCGCGTCGAGGAGATCACCGCCGACGAGGTGAGCCAGGTGCTTGCCATCAATGTGACCGGTTGCTTCATGGCGGCGCGCGAGGCCATCAAGCGGATGTCGACGCGGCGAGGTGGGCGCGGCGGTTCGATCGTCAATATCTCGTCCGCCGCGGCGCGCCTCGGCAGCCCCGGCGAGTTCGTGCACTATGCGGCCTCGAAGGGGGCCATCGACACCTTCACCATCGGCCTCGCCCGCGAAGTGGCCGACGAGGGCATCCGCGTGAACGCCGTGCGCCCGGGCATGATCGACACGGAGATCCACGCCAGCAGCGGCACGCCCGAGCGCGTCGCCCGCATCATCCCCACCGTCCCGATGAAGCGCATCGGCACCCCCGAGGAAGTGGCCCAGGCGATCCTCTGGTTGCTGTCCGACAGCGCCTCCTACGTGACCGGCGCCATTCTCGATGTCACCGGCGGGCGTTGATTATCGACCGCGACACCTCTGTTGGGGCGCCCGGCAGGTCGCCCGTCTCTCCGTCGCACGAACCAGCGGACGACCTGCCGGTCGCCCCTACTTTTTCGGCAGCTCCAGCCGGATGCTCAGCTCCTTCAGCCGTGCCGGCGGCACCTCGGAGGGCGCCTGCATCAGCAGGTCCTCGGCGCGCTGGTTGAGCGGGAAGGCGATGACCTCGCGGATGTTGGGCTCGTCGGCCAGCAGCATGACGATGCGGTCGATGCCCGGCGCCGAGCCGCCATGGGGCGGGGCCCCGAACTTGAAGGCGTTGAGCATGCCGCCGAAGCGGGCCTCGACCTCTTCCTTGCTGTAGCCGGCGATGGCGAAGGCCTTGTACATGATCGCCGGCAGATGGTTGCGGATGGCGCCGCTCGACAGCTCCACGCCGTTGCAGACGATGTCGTACTGATAGGCCTTGAGGGTCAGCGGGTCTTTCGTTTCCAGCGCCTCCAGCCCGCCCTGCGGCATGGAGAACGGGTTGTGACTGAACTCGATCTTGCCGGTATCGGCGTTCATCTCATACATCGGAAAATCGACGATCCA
>JBGPEQ010000192.1:0-7199 GCA_041482855.1 Dongiaceae bacterium
GATTATCTGGCCGCATTGAAGGCCGGATCGGAGACGGGCCTGCTCGACCTGTCGCTGCTGCAGACCGACAAGTATGAGGAAGTGCTGCGGCAATCCATCAGCAAGCTGTGGGCGGGCGACGAGCCTAAGGCGATCCTCGACCAGGCCGCGAGCGACTGGGATGCCATCACCGACAAGATCGGCGTCGACAAGCAGAAGGCCGTGTATCATGCCTGGGCGTCCAAGTCTGGCGCTTATCCGCAGTAGCGTCGATCGTGTACGGCTGTAGGGGCGATCATCCGGTCGCCCCTACGATCCGAACATGTAGCGGGCATGGCTCACACCCCCACAACAGCTACGGCAGAATCGGCGCTGGCGTATCCCGGGCGCGCGCCTGACCGGTATTTCAAATGGTGGATCATCGCGCCGGCGATTTTCCTGCTGCTATTCATCGGCCTGTTTCCGTTGATCTATTCGCTCGGGGTCAGCTTCCAACACAGGACCATGCTGGAGGATGACAAGTCATTCGCTGGTCTCCTCAACTACGCGCAGCTGTTCAAGGACGCTCGGCTGTGGCAGTCGCTGCTGCATACCGCTGTTATCACCGTGATCGGGCTGCCGGTCGAACTGATCCTCGGCCTGCTGATGGCCCAGCTGTTTCTCGAACGACTGCCCGGGCGCCAGGTGTTCGTTTCGTTACTCGTCATGCCGACGGTGATCTCGCCGATCGTCGCTGGGGCGACCTGGCGCCTGCTGTTCGACAACCGCTACGGCCCGATCAACCAGATCATCGGCTGGTTCGCGGGCAAGCCGGTGGCGGCGCTGTGGACCGTGAAGCCCGATCTCGTCTATCCCGCAATCATCCTGTGCGAGGTCTGGCAGTGGACGCCCTTCATGTTCCTGATCCTGCTGGCGGCGATCTCCAACGTCGATAGATCGCTGACCGAGGCGGCGGAAATCGATGGCGCCGGCTATTGGCGCATCTTCGTCAAGATCGTGCTGCCGGCGATCTGGCCGGTGATGGCGATCGCCTTGCTGATCCGCGGCCTCGATCTCGTGCGCATCTTCGACATCATCTGGGCGCTGACGCAGGGCGGGCCGGGCACGATGACGGAAACGATCTCGGTCTACACCTACGTGCAGGGCTTTCAGCAGTTCGAGGTCAGCTACACGGCGGCGGTGGCGTTCCTCGTCATCTTCCTGCTGACGGTGATCGTCATCTGGGCGATCCGGCGCATGGGGCTGGCGAAATGACGCCGCAACGGCCGCTCCTGCGCCGACCCGGCCCGGTGCTGGCACTGCGCTATGCGGCCGCGCTCGCGCTGACGCTGTTCTTCGTCTTTCCGGTCTATTGGCTGTTCATCATCTCCTTCAAGACGCCGGCGGAGATCTTCCATTTCCCGCCGGTCTGGTATCCCCAGAGCATCCAGTTCGCCAACTACCGGGTGCTGTTCAAAGACGGCGACGCGACAACGGTGTGGAACAGCTTGGTACTGGCCGGCGTCAGCACCGTCATTGCCATGGTCCTCGGCACCATGGCCGCTTACAGCCTCGTTCGCTTCAAGACCGGCGGCGAAAACCTGGCGGTATGGATCATCTCCCAGCGCATGATGCCGCCGATCGCCATCGTCTTTCCCATTTTTCTGCTCTACGTCTATTTCGGCTGGGTCGACAGCTATCACGGGCTCATCATCCTCTATACGGCGTTCAGCCTGCCCTACGTTACCTGGATGATGCGGGGCTATATCGAGGATATCCCGATCGAGCTCGAGGAAAGCGCATTGGTCGATGGCTGCACGCGCTGGCAGGTGCTGTGGCGCGTCGTGTTCCCGATGGCGCGCACGGGACTCTTCGCGACCGCGGTGTTCACCTTCGTGTTCGCCTGGAACGATTTCCTGTTCGCGCTCGTGCTGACGCGCACGGAGGTCATCACCTACACGGTCCAGGTGACGCATTATTTCGGCGGCCAGTCCAATTTCTGGGCCAAGATCGCGGCCATGTCGGTGTTGGGAACGGTGCCGGTATTCTTCACCGTGGCGACGCTGCAGCGCTACCTCGTGCGCGGCATCTCCATGGGCGCGGTGAAGGGATGAGACGGAGCAAGGGCAAACCATGGCCGACTTGAAGATCACCGGACTCCACAAGCGCTACGGCCCGGTGCATGCGGTGCGCGGCGTCGATCTCGAGATTCCCGCCGGCGAGTTCACGGTGCTGGTGGGACCGTCGGGCTGCGGCAAGAGCACGCTGCTGCGGACCATCGCCGGCCTGGAAGAGGCGGATGCCGGCACCATCGAGATCGGCGGGAAGGTGGTGAACTACGTGCGGCCGCGCGACCGCGACATCGCCATGGTATTTCAGAATTACGCGCTTTACCCTTATATGAACGTCTACGAGAACATCGCCTTCGGTCTCCGCGCGCGCAAGACGCCGGCGGCCGAGATCGACCAGCGGGTGCGCAGGGCGGCCGGCATGCTCGCCATTTCCGGCCTGCTGGACCGGCTGCCGCGGCAGCTCTCGGGCGGCCAGCGCCAGCGGGTCGCCATCGGGCGGGCCATCGTGCGCAACGCGCGCCTGTTCCTGTTCGACGAGCCGCTGTCCAACCTGGACGCCCAGCTGCGCGACGAAATGCGGAGCGAAATCAAGCGATTGCACCAGGAAATCGGGACCACCATGATCTACGTGACGCACGACCAGATCGAGGCGATGACGCTCGCCGACCGGATCGTGCTGCTGAAGGACGGCCAGATCGAGCAGCAGGGTTCGCCGCTCGACCTGTTCGAGCGGCCGGCCACCCGCTTCGTCGCCGGCTTCCTCGGCTCGCCCAAGATGAACTTCGTGCCGGCCACGGTCGTCGAATCCGCCGGCGCGATCGGCCTGCAGCTGAACGATGGCAAGGAGTTAGCGTTGCCGGCGGGCAGCCGCCAGCGCTATGCGGCTGCCGTTGGGCGCGAGGTCGTGCTCGGCGTCAGGCCGGAGCATATGGCGCGGGCGCGGGATGGGGCCGAGGCCAACGGGCATGTCCGGCTGGCGACGACAGTGGAGCTGATCCAGCCAACGGGATCAAGAACCTATATCACTTTCCCCCTGGGCGGGACGGCCGTCGTGGCGGAGGTCGAGCCCCACGACGTCCACAAGCCCGGCGACCCCATAAGCATAGACTTGGACCTCAATCGCGCTGTCCTGATCCACCCCGACACGAATCGGGTAATATGACTCCTGTTTGACGATTCGTGCGGCGGTTGTGTCGGGGAGAGAGGCATGCCAGCCAAAAAGCCAAATCTGGCCATCAAGCTGTTCGGGACGACGGTGCCCGACAGCAAGGGGAGGTTGTTACGCGCCGGACCATTGTCCGCCATTTTGGACAACGGCGCCTTGCGTTACGTGCGGCTGAATGACGTGGAGGTGCTGCGCGCCATCGCCTTCCTCGTGCGCGACGAGAACTGGGGCACCTTCAGCCCGGAAATCGCCAAGCTGGCGGTGAAGCAGGGCAAGGGCGGGTTCGAGGTGAGCTATGAGGCGCGCTGCGCCGATGCCAAGCGCGCGCTCACCTACAAGGCGCACATCATGGCGACGGCCGACGGCAACCTGCGCTTCGATGCGACGGCCCTGCCGCACACCGACTTCCTCACCAACCGGGCCGGCTTCGTCGTGCTGCACCCGTTGAAGGGCGTGGCCGGTCGCCCAGTCGAGATCCTCCATGTCGACGGCCGCAAGGTGAAGGACGAATTCCCAGCCGTCATCAATCCGGTGCAGCCCTTCTACGACATCCGCGCCCTCAGTCACGAAGTGTTGCCCGGCGTGTGGGCGACCTGCCGCATGGAAGGCGACACCTTCGAGATGGAGGACCACCGCAACTGGACGGATGCCTCGTTCAAGACCTATGTCCGGCCGTTGGCGCTGACCTGGCCCTACACGCTGCCGGCGGGCAGCGAGATCAAGCAGTCGGTCAGCCTGAGCTTCGCCGGCAAGCTGCCGAAGCCGAAGGCGGCGGCAGGCGGCAAGGCGGTGGCGGTCGATATCGGCCGCGCCGGCGCTCTCGGCCTGCCGAAGATCGGCCTCGGCGTCGGCGCCGAGGAGGCCGATGCCGCCATCGCGGCCGCGGCGCTCATCAAGGTAGCGGAGCCGCAGATTCTCGTGTGCCAGGTCGATGGCCGCCAGGGCAACGGGCTGAGCGTGCTGCGGCGCTATCGCCGGCTGGCGGACGCGACCGGCGCCGATGTGGTGCTGGAAATCATTCTTCCGGGACAGCAGACGCCGGAGATCGAACTCGGGCGGATCGCACGCGACGTCAATGACAGCGGCATCGTGCCGGCTGCCATCGCGGTGTCGCCGGCGGCCGACTTGAAAGGCGTGCTGCCGGGCAGCCGCGGGCCGCGGGTGCCGGAGCTGGCCGACATCTACCGGGCGGCGCGCGCGGCCTTCCCGGGCATCCCGCTCGGCGGCGGCATGTTTTCCTTCTTTACGGAGCTGAATCGCAAGCGACCGCCGGCCGACATGCTCGATTTCGTCACGCACACCACGACGCCGATCGTGCATGCCGCCGACGACATCTCCGTGATGGAGACGCTGGAAGCCCTGCCCTATGTCATCCAGTCGACCCGGTCCTTCATCGGCCGCACGCCCTATCGCGTCGGCCCGAGCGCGATTTCGGCGCGCGACAATCCCTATGGCGCTGCAACCGCGCCCAATCCCAACAACCAGCGCGTGTGCCTCGCCAAGATGGACCCGCGCCAGCGCGGCCTGTTCGGCGCCGCCTGGACGCTCGGCTACGTCGCCGCGTTCGCCTCTGGCGGCGCCGAGTCCGTGACCATGGCGGCGCCCACCGGGCCGTCCGGCATCATCTATCGCAAGACCGACTATCCGCAGCCCTATTTCGACGAACTCAAGGGACCGGCGGTCTATCCGCTCTATCACGTGCTCGCCGGCCTCGGCCGCGCGCTCGGCCACAAGCTGATGGCCGTCAAGTCGGGCGACCCGTCGACGATCGCCTGCCTCGCCTATCGCGACACGAAGGGGCCCGTGCTGTGGCTCGCCAATCTCACCGGCGGCGAGCAGAGCGTGAAGATCGGCGGCCTCGGCAAGGCGGCGATCGCGCTGCATCTGCTGGACGAGGACAGCTTCCAGGCGGCGGCGACCGATCCCGTCTGGCTCGAAAAGCCCGGCAAGAAGCTGCGCAGCGCCGGCAGCGTGAAGCTCGGGCCTTACGCCGTGGCCCGGTTGTCGCCGGCGCGGAAGTAGCCCAACGGTGGGGCTGCTCCTCGGCTGCATCGCCGACGATCTTACGGGCGCCACCGATCTCGCCAACACGCTGGTCCGCCGGGGCATGCGCACGGTGCAGGTGATCGGCGTGCCCACGGCGGGCGAGCCGCTGCCGGAGGCGGACGCGATCGTCGTGGCCCTCAAGTCGCGGACGATACCGGCGGCCGAGGCAGTGGCGATGTCGCGGGCCGCGCTCGGTCGTCTGAGGGCTGCGGGCACAAGGCAGTATTTCTTCAAGTACTGCTCGACTTTCGATTCGACCGACCAGGGCAACATCGGACCGGTGGCGGATGCGCTGCTGGCCGATCTCGGCGAGACCTTCACGATCGCCTGCCCGGCCTTTCCGGAGAACAAGCGCACGATCTATCTCGGCCATCTCTTCGTCGGCGACGTGCTGCTCTCCGACTCGAGCATGCGCAATCATCCGCTGACGCCGATGACCGACGCCAATCTGGTGCGCGTGCTCGGTCGCCAGACGAAGGCCAAGGTCGGTCTGGTTCAGCTTGAGATCGTGAACCGCGGTCCGCAGGCCATCGCTGAAGACTTCGCGCGGCAGCGCGCCACCGGCGTCCGCTACGCGATCGTCGACGCGGTCGAGGATCGCCATTTGCTGGACATCGGCACGGCCTGCGCCGACATGCGCCTGATCACCGGCGGTTCGGGCATTGCGCTCGGTTTGCCCGAGAACTTCCGGCGGCGGGGATTGCCACGCACGACCGGCGGCGTCGATGCGCTTCCGGCAGTCGCCGGCCACTCGGCAGCGATCGCAGGGAGCTGCTCGGCCGCGACGCTGGCGCAGATCGACCACATGAAGCGGACGCGGCCGGCATTTGCGGTCGATCCGATGGCGCTGGAGTCCGGCGAGGACGTCGTTGGACGCGCACGCGCCTGGGCGCGCGAGCGGCTGACCGGCGGGCCGGTGCTGATCTATGCCAGCGCGCCGCCGGAGCAGGTAGCGCGGATGCAGGAGAAGTTTGGTCGCGAGCGTGCCGGCGAGATGATCGAGCGAGCGCTGGCCGAGATCGCAGCAGGCCTGGTGGCTGCCGGCGTGCGGCGGCTGGTCATCGCGGGCGGCGAGACATCGGGCGCGGTCGTGCAGCGGCTGGGCGTGAAGGCGCTGCGCATCGGTCCGCAGATCGATCCGGGCGTGCCGTGGACGGCGACGGTCGGTGAGCCGGTCTTGGCGCTGGCGCTCAAGTCCGGCAACTTCGGTGCGTCCGACTTCTTCACGAGGGCGTTCGGGATGCTGCCATGACGGAAGCGATTGTGCGCGAGGCGATCGTTCGGTTCGGCCGCTCGATGTTCGAGCGCGGTCTGACCTTCGGCTGCTCCGGCAACATCAGTGCCCGCCTCGACGACGGCTGGCTGATGACGCCGACCAACGTCGCGCTCGACCGGCTCGATCCGGCGCGGCTCTCCAAGCTCGATGGTGACGGACAGCTCCTCTCCGGCGATGCGCCCACCAAGGAGTCGTTCCTTCACATCGCCATGTATCGCGAGCGGGCGGCGGCGCGCGCCGTCGTGCATCTGCATTCGACCTATTCGGTTGCGGTGTCCTGCCTCGCCGACGTCGACGCCGAGGATGTGCTGCCGCCGGTGACCGCCTACTACGTCATGCGCGTCGGCGCCCTGCCGCTGATCCCCTACTATCCGCCGGGCGATCTCGATCTGGCGCAAGCCGTGCGCAAGCGCGCGGGCAAGCACCACGCCGTGCTGCTCGCCAATCACGGGCCGGTGGTGGCCGGCGATTCGCTGGAGGCGGCGGTCAATGCGATCGAGGAGTTGGAGGAGACGGCCAAGCTCTTTCTGCTGCTGCGGCAGGAGAAGACGCGCTGGCTGACGCTGGAGCAGGTGGCGGAGGTGCGGCGGCTGTATCCGGCGAAGTGAGCGCATTTACGCATAAATGTTTCACATGAAACATCGGCGCGCGGGTCCGAATCATCGAATCTGCAAAACAACCC
>JBGPEQ010000193.1:0-7189 GCA_041482855.1 Dongiaceae bacterium
CCCCTGGTTCCTGGGGGCGTCCATCATGTATTACCGCTGGCGCGATCGGCAGAATCGCTAGGCTGGGATTCGTAGGTTGGAACACACTTGCGTTGTCATTCCCGCGCAAGAGCGTGTGAAAAAATCCAAAAGACGGCCTCTGCGAGAGTTGCGCAGGCGTCGTGCGTCCTTCGAGACGCGCCCTGCGGGCGCTCCTCAGGATGAGGCAGATCTTTGATGGCACTACGGAATTTCCTCATCCTGAGGAGGCCGCGAAGCGGCCGTCTCGAAGGACGCGCGATGCCGATCCAGCGCCTCCGGGGATTTTCTCACAACCTCGAAAGCCGGAATCCAGGGCAACAACCCCGCCGCTTGCCCTGGACCCCCGCTTTCGCGGGGGTGACCAACTTAAATATGGCGCCTTCAAGCAAATCCTGCTTAGGCGAACTGGATGCGACATCCATGAAGCTGGTATGACGGTGGCGTGTAGTATTCATTGCGGCCGATGAACGATCAGGCCATGAGCACGAACTGGATCGGGCCGCAGGACGCGCTTGGCGAACTCCAGCGCCGCACGGCCATGCTCGATGCCATCGGCTATGCCGCGACCCGCATCGTCACCAGCGGCGACTGGCGCGCCGGCATCCAGGAGCTGCTCGACCGGCTCGGCCACGCCACGGGGGCCAGCCGCGTCAGCCTGTTCGAGATCCATCGCGATGCCAAAGGGCTGCTGGTCGAGAGCTGCCGCTACGACTGGACCGAGCCGGGCCAGCCGCCGATGAGCGCCGACCCGCGCTATCAGAACATGCCGCTGGTCGATGCCGACGGCGTCATCGACGACTGGACCCAGCGGCGCCAGCGCGGCGAGGTGGTGCAGGCGCTGCAGCGCGATCTCACCGGCTACAATCGCCAGGTCTTCGAGGAGACCTCGACGCTGTCGTTCATCTCGGTGCCGATCGTGCTGCGCAGCGGCTGCTGGGGCTTCCTCGCCTTCGACGACTGCCATGCCGAGCGCGCCTGGACGGCGCTCGAGATCGACGTCCTGAAGACGGCGGCGGCGCTGATCGCCGGCGCCATGGAACGGGCGCAGGCCGACGAGCGGCTGCGGCTCTCCGAGGAGCGCTATGCGCTGGCGGCGCGCGGCGCCAGCGATGGGCTGTGGGACTGGGACGTGGTCGCCGACCGCGCCTATTTCTCGCCGCGGCTGCATGAAGTTCTCGGCCTGCGGGACGGCGCCCTCGGCGACAAGGTCGCGATGCTGTTCGGCTGTTTCGACGGCGAGGACGCGGCCTCCATCCGCCGCTATTTCGCGACCCGGTTCGCCGGCCGCAGGGGCACGTTCCGCTTCGAGGCGCGGTCGCGCGAGCCGACTAGCGACCCCCGCTGGTTCGTGGCCCGCGGCATGATCGTCTATGACGGCGAGCGACCGACCCGCGTGGTCGGCTCCATGCGCGACATCACCGAGGTGAAGGACGCCGACGCCAAGCTGCGCACCCTCACCGACGACGCGCCCGTGCTGCTGTCCATGATCGACCCGGAGGACCGGCTGGTGTTCGCCAACGGCCGCTTCCTCAAGTTCTTCGGGCGGACGCTCGAGGACATCGCCGCCGGCGGCTGGGACTGGACCGCCGACATCCATCCCGACGACCTGCCCGAGATTCAGCGCCGCTGGTCCGAGGCTCTCCGCCGCCACGAGTCCGTCGAGTTCGAGCACCGCGTGCGGCGCCACGACGGCGAGTACCGCTGGGTGCACGAGACCGAGGTGGCGCGCTTCGCGCCGGAGGGAACCTTCGTAGGCTTCGTCGGCGCCCTCGTCGACATCACCGACCGCAAGCGCGCCGAAGCGGCCTTCCGCGCCAGCGAGGCGAGCGCGCGCGCCATCCTGGACACCGCGCAAGACGCCATCATCACCATGGACGAGGCCGGCCGCATCGTCGAATTCAATCCGGCGGCCTCGCGCATCTTCGGCTACGCGCGCGAACAGGCGGTCGGGCAGGAGCTCGCCGCCCTCATCATTCCGCCGGAAATGCGTGAAACCCACCGCGCCGGCCTGCAGCGCTATCTGGCCGGCGGCCGTTCCGTCATCTTCGGCCGGCTCGCCGAGTTCGAGGCGCTGCGCGCCGACGGCAGCCGGCTGCCGATCGAGCTGGCGGTGGCCGAGGTGCCAGGGCCGCAAGGCCGCATGTTCACGGGCATCCTGCGCGACATCTCCGAGCGCAAGCGCTTCCAGACCCAGCTGGTCGACAGCGACCGCAAGCGCGCCGTGCTGGCCCGCCACTTCTCGCCCAACATGGTGGAGGAGCTGATGCGCGCCGGCGGCCAGCTCGACGACGTGCGCACCCAGCCGATCGCCGTGATGTTCGCCGACCTGTTCGGTTTCACGGCCCTGTCGGCGTCCATGGCGATGACCGACGTGGTCGGCCTGCTGCGCAGCTTCCACGCGCTGGTGGAGGAGGCGGTGTTCGGCCATCAGGGCACGCTCGACAAATATATCGGCGACGGCGTCATGGCGACCTTCGGCACGCCCTGGCCGGGCGCGCACGACGCCACCCACGCGGTCGCCGGCGCGTGCGCGATCATCAAGGGCATCAACCGCTGGAACCGCGAGCGCGACGAGGCCGGCCGCCGCCCGATCCGCATCGGCATCGGCCTGCACTACGGCGAGGCCACCCTCGGCAATGTCGGCAGCGCGCGCCGCTTCGAGCACACGGTGGTGGGCGAGACGGTGAACCTGGCGAGCCGCATCGAGAACCTCACGCGCAAGCTCGACATCGCGATGCTCGTCAGCGAAGCCGTCATCGAGGCCGTCAAGCGCGAGGGCGGCAGTGGGGTGTTGGCCGGCTTCCAGGATCTCGGCGCCCACACCATCCGCGGCCACAAGAAGCCTGTGACCTTGTGGGGAATGACGGCGGTGGCGCTGGGGAACGACTGAGACCTGCGGGATATCCGGCGGCTGCGAATGATCGGGATGCTTTCGAAGTCATAGCGATCGCTACGACTTCGCTTTCTCGCCATAGTAGAAACCGGTGACGGCGCCCACCAGGCCCACGATCGGCGCCAGCAACAACTCGAGCATCCCCTTGACCTCGTCGAAGCTCCGGCCTGCCAGGATCAGCATGAGGAAGCTGAGAACGATGATCCCCACCAACAGTCCGATCAGAAGATACGCAATCCCCGCACGGACGTGTTCCCGCTGGCGGGCGGGGTCGTACTGCTTGGTTTCAAGAGTGTATGCCGACTTTGCCGGAGGAGCGCCCTCCGTCGTCACAAGGTCGAGATCTTCCTCCACGTCATTCCTCCCGCCCGCTCCGGCCCGCTGCCATCGCGACCGACCAAGACGGCGACAGCAACCGGAGCCGGCTCGTGGCGGCGCCGCTCAGCGGCCTACCGAAGCACGATCTGTCGCAGGTTTTTCTTCTTGTCCTCGATGAGAATCTTGCTGCCTTCGTCGTTGGCGTCGGCAAGAAACTTCTCGGTCCCGATCGCGTCGCGAATCACTTCCGTCAATGTCACGTGACGCTTGTTCGCCAGCGCCCTGACGGCATCCACCAGGTCCTTCGGCAAGTTCACGGTAACCTTCACGACGTCGCTCATCGGCCTGATCCTTAGATTTCATACGGTTTACGATACGGGTATTACCCGTACCTCAGCAGTATGAAATATGGCTTCAGCAGAGCGGAAATGCAAGCACAATCGGCGCGTCCCACGGCGCATCCCACAGGGCATCCGCCGCTCGCGGACAGCGCGGCCAGTTCAGCCCGCGAGTGCCCGCACGTGGCAGGTGGGGGCGATGCCGCGCTTCTCGAAATATTGCTGGTGATAGTCCTCAGCCATCCAGAAATCGCCGGCCGGGGCGATCTCCGTGACGATCGGGCGGCGATGCTTGCCGGACTTGGCGAGCGCCTCCTTCGAGGCCTTGGCCGCCGCCTCCTGGGCCGCGTCGTGGAAGAAGATGGCCGTGCGGTACTGGCTGCCATGGTCCGGGCCCTGGCGGTTCAGCTGGGTCGGGTCGTGGTTCTCCCAGAACAGCTCAAGCAGCTGCTCGTACGACACCTTGTCAGGATCGTATTCCACCAGCACCGCCTCGGCATGGCCGCTGCGACCGGAGCAGACATCCCTGTAGCTGGGGTTCTTGATGTCGCCGCCGGCATAGCCGACCGCCGTGGCGATCACGCCGGGCTGCTGGCGGAACGCCGATTCCACGCCCCAGAAGCAGCCGGCCGCAAATGTCGCTTTCGCCATCGTCATTCTCCTCCATCGGGTCGCGACGGATATTGTATCGCCCGACCCTCACGTCCACACAAGATTTGGTGAGCGCCTGCGGAACGCACCACCCCTACCGCTTCGCCCTGAAGAACGCCTTCAGCAGCTCGCCCGCCCGCGTCTCGTCGATACCGCCATGGACCTCCGGCCGGTGATGGCAGGTCGGCTGTCCGAAGATGCGCGGCCCATGCTCGACGCCGCCGCCCTTGGGATCGTAGGCGCCGAAGTAAAGCCGGCGGATGCGGGCGAAGGAAATCGCCTGCGCGCACATCGGGCAGGGCTCGAGCGTGACATAGAGATCGCAGCCCGGCAGCCGCTTGGCCTTCCCGGCCGCCGCGGCGGCGCGGATCACCAGCAGCTCGGCATGGGCCGTCGGATCGTGCAGTTCCTCGACCCGGTTGCCGGCCTGCGCGAGGATGGCCCCGGTCGCACCGTCGACCAGCACAGCGCCGACAGGCACCTCGTCGCGTGCGGCAGCGGCTTCGGCTTCGGCCAGGGCGACGGCCATCGGCTCGGAGACTTCCGTCATGCGCCACGCGGAGACGCGGAGACGCGGAGATTCTTGTAGGGGCGGCCTGCGGCCGCCCGTCTGTCCATTGCACGGTGCTTCCCGATGCGGACCCGACTCCGCGCCTCCGCGCCTCCGCGTGCAAAACACTTCGGTGCCACGGCATAGACGTCCAATGCCATTGCAACTCTGCCTGGGGAAGGAATCATCACGGGCGGCGGACCACGCGGCGACGCAGGGATCGCGACCTCGGGAGCGGAACCGATCTCACGGCCTCCCTCAGGATCGCTTTTGCCTCGGCCTCCAATGAACGCCGGTTCTGCAGCGCTCGCTTTCTAAGCCGTTCGCGCGCTGCGCCACTGAGATTGCGCACAAGTAGCTGCATATCGGTCCTCTCCCTGCAAACCTAGCACGTCGCCTGGAAATTAACTCTTTCTCGATATTGGTTGCAGCTTGTTAACCAGCGTGCTGTAGATTCCCGGCCCGATCCGGCAACCGCATCGGACGAAACGCATGAACGATATTCCCCAACTGCTGTTACCCCAGGGACGGCCGGCATTGCTCGACGGCGGCATGGGCCGCGAGTTGCGGGCGCGCGGCGTGCCCATCCCGAGCACGATCTGGTCAGCCAATGGCCTGCTCGTGGCCAAGGACGTGGTGCTGCAGATCCACAAGGACTACATCGAGGCCGGCGCCGATATCATCACCACCAATACCTACGGCGTGATCAAGGGCGACCTGGCGAAGGAGGGCCTCGCCGACAAGTTCGCCGAGCTGAACCGGCTCGCCGGCAAGCTCGCCATCCAGGCCAGCCGCAGCTCGGAGGAAGGCGTGGCGGTGGCCGCCTCGCTGCCGCCCTTGCACGGCAGCTACCGGCCCGACCTGGTGGGCGCCGTCGAGGAGTTGGTGCCGCTCTATCGCGAGCAATGCGAGATGCTCGAGGCCTATAGCGACCTGTTCCTGTGCGAGACCATGTCGAGCGGCGACGAGGCGCTGGCGGCGGCCACGGCGGCCTGCGAGTTCGGCAAGCCGGTGTGGGTATCCTGGACCCTGGCCGAGGACGGTTCGGGGCGCTTACGCAGCGGCGAGACCATCGCCGAGGCGGCCAAGAAGATCGCGGGGCTGCCGGTCTCCGGCTTCCTCGCCAATTGCTGCGCGCCCGAAGCGATCGACGCCGCCATGCCCCAGTTGGTGGCGCTGAAGAAGGGCGTCGCCGGCGGCTATGCCAACACTTTCAAGCCGGTGCCGAAGGACTGGAAGCTCGATGGCGAGAAGGGGAGCGACGGGCTGCTGCCCACGCGCGACGACCTCGATCCCGAGCACTATGCGGGACACGCGCAGCGGTGGCTCAAGGCCGGCGCCCGCGTCATCGGCGGCTGCTGCGGCACCGGGCCGAAGCATATCGCGCGGCTGAAGCAATTGATCGAGGGCGGCAAGTGACCCAGCCCGTCATCGGCGTCACTCTGGATTCCGAACAGCCCGGCGGCTATTCGAAGCTGCCCTGGTACGCGCTGCGGCAGAACTACTGCGAGGCGGTGGTGCGCGCCGGCGGCCTGCCGGTGCTGCTGCCGCACGAGCCGGAGCAGGCCAACGGTTATCTGGACAAGCTCGACGGCCTCATCATCACCGGCGGCGCCTTCGACGTCGACCCCGCGATCTTCGGCGCCAATACGCGCCACGCCACCGTCAAGACCAAGGACAAGCGCACGGCCTTCGAACTGGCGGTCACCAAGGGCGCGCTCGACCGCAACAAGCCCGTGCTCGGCATCTGCGGCGGCCAGCAGTTGCTGAATGTCATCCTCGGCGGCACGCTCATCCAGCATATTCCCGATGAGGTGAACGGCGCGCTCGCCCACGAGCAGCCGAACCCGCGCACCGAGCCGGGCCACTGCGTGAAAGTGGTGAAGGGCACCCTCCTTCACCGCATCTGCGCCACGGACGAATTGCAGGTCAACAGCGCGCATCATCAGGCGGCCAGGGATCTCGGCGCCGGCGTGGTTGTGGACGCCCTCGCCGAGGACGGCGTGATCGAGGGCATCGAGCACCCGAAATACCGCTTCTGCCTGGGCGTGCAGTGGCACCCCGAATATTCGATCAGCACCGGCGACACGAAGATCTTCGACGCGTTCATCGCCGCCACCCGGCCGTAGGGCGGTCCGCTGGGATCGGCGACGCGCGTCCTTCGACAAGCTCAGGATGAGGGCCTTTCTTTGTGCCACCAAAAATCACCCTCATCCTGAGCTTGTCGAAGGACGCAGGATGGAGTTGCAGCAAGTGCGACGTCTTGCTGACTGGAAATTTGTAGCGCCCGGGCAGGGGCGGCGTACCGTCCGGAATTAGAGACATGGGCGAGCGCATCGCCAAGGTACTCGCGCGGGCGGGGCTTTGCTCGCGGCGCGACGCGGAGCGGTGGATTGCCAATGGCCGCGTGGCCGTGAA
>JBGPEQ010000194.1:0-7180 GCA_041482855.1 Dongiaceae bacterium
CCCGCGGCCGGCTCGACGCCTGGCAGGCGGCCAAGGCCGCCCGCAGGAGCTGAGCGCGGCCGCGGCTGCGCGGCTCAATGCGTATGCGTGAGCTTGGCCGTGATCTGCGCGACGTGTTTGCCCTGGAAGCGGGCGGCGTCGAGCTCGTTGGCGCTCGGCTGGCGCGAGCCGTCGCCGGCGGCGATCGTGGTGGCGCCGTAGGGCGAACCGCCGGTGATCTCGTCCTGCCGCATCTGTCCCTGGAAGGAATAGGGCAGGCCGACGACGACGAAGCCCTGATGCAGCAGCGTGATGTGGAACGAGAGGATCGTCGACTCCTGCCCGCCATGCTGAGTGGCGCTGCTGGCGAATACGCTGCCGACCTTGCCGATCAGGGCGCCCTTCATCCAGAGGCCGCCGGTCTGGTCGAGGAAGTTGCGCATCTGCGCGCACATGTTGCCGAAGCGCGTGGGCGTGCCGAAGATGACGGCGTCGTAGTCCGCGAGCTCGTCCGGCTTCGCGATGGGCGCGGGCTGGTTCAGCTTCAGACCGGATTTCTTCGCGACATCCTCGGGCACGAGTTCGGGAACGCGCTTGATGGTGACTTGCGTGCCGGGCACGGTGCGGGCGCCTTCGGCGACGGCCTCGGCCATCTTCTCGATGTGGCCATAGGCGCTGTAATAGAGGACGAGAATCTTCGACATCGGCTCATCTCCTGATTGGTGTTCCCCGTGGAATCGCGGATCCGCGCGTCGGCACGGACGCAATCGACTGCCGACAGACATGGCGCATCGCGCGCCGGATCACAAGTGCGGTTACCCACGGGAAACTCGGGCGGTCGATTTCACGCATCCGTCGAGACGCGCGGTGTCAGCGACCCTCGCGGCGCCAGGCCAGCATGGTAGCGCCGAGGCCGAGCAGGAGGATGACCATGGCCGGCAATAGCGGCGCCTGGTCGACGCCGACGACGACGTAGTCTTCGTTCGCGCGCAAGCCGATCCAGCCGCGGCCGGCGGCGTCGCGGCCGGGCTTGACGCGGCGGATATCGGGCAGCCCGTCGCTCGCCAATCGGTCGATGCCGCCGTTGGTGGCCTCGACGATCGGGCGCAGGCGATCGCCGGTCGAGCGCAGGTCGGTGAGCTCGATGGGATTGAGGTCGCCGCTCGCCGCGAAGGCCTTGTGGGCGCCGTCGCTGACGCGGTAGAGGCCGGATTCTGGCGCCGCCATCGCGCCGGTCGCCTTGCCGTTGCCGGCATCCGTCAGCGGCACGGTGGCCTTGGCGCCGGAAGGCGTAGTCACCTCGACCGTTTTCGGATTCTCGCCCAGGCTGCGGCGGGTGATTTCGAGTCGGCCGTCGATGACGGTGGAGCGCAGGTCCTCTTCCTCCAGCTCCGGCTCCTTCATCAACCAGTGCGCGACCCGCCGCAACAACTCGGCCTGCGGCCCGCCGCCTTCGTAGCCGCGCGACCATAGCCAGATCTGATCGCTCAGCAGCTGGGCGACGCGGCCCTTGCCGTAGCGGTTGAGTATGAGTAGCGGCTCGTTGTCGGGGCCGCTCATGACGGTGTTGCCGGTCTTGACGGTGGCGCGCACGAGGCGGAACCAGCGGCCCCAGGTCGGCTTGGCGCCGCCGCCCGGCAGGTCCGCGGTGACGGGGTGGCGCAGGCCGACAGCGGTGACCGCGGGGCGGTAGCCTTTCTCGATCACCTCGCCGGTCGGCTCGCCCGGCAAGACGTCGCCGAGCGGCGACTGGTAGAGCCCGAGCGGGCCGCCCATGCTGACGCCGGCAGCGTCGAGCAGGGCGCCGCCTTCCTCGACGTAGTGGGCGATGTTCTCGAAGTAGGCGCGCGGCAGCACGCCGCGGCGGCGGTCGCGATCGAAGATGATGAGATCGAATTCCTTGAGCTTCACTTCGAACAGCTCGCGGATCGGGAAGGCGATCAGCGACAGCTCGTTGATGGGCGTGCCGTCCTGCTTCTCCGGCGGGCGCAGGATGGTGAAGTGGACGAGGTCGACCGCCGGATCGGACTTCAGGATGTTGCGCCAGGTGCGCTCGCCGGCATGGGGCTCGCCCGACACCAGCAGGACGCGCAGGCGGTCGCGCACGCCGTTGATGACGGCGACGGCGGAATTGTTGACCAGGCTCAGTTCCTGCGGCCGCCCCTCGACCTGTAGTTCGATCAGCGTCGGTCCGGGATGATCGAGATGGACGGTGATCTCCTGGTCGACGCCGATGGGGAGGTCGCGCGTCTCCTTCGGCTGGCCGTCCTGGGAGATCGTCACCTTGGCGGTGGCGCCGATCGGACTCTCCGGCTGGTCGTCGATGCGCACGGTCATGGGGACGTCGTTGTCGACAAGGCCGTAGGTCGGCGCCTTCGTGACCGTGAGGCGGCGATCGATCTCGTCGGCGGTGCCGGTCAGCAGCAGATGCACGGGCGCATCGAAGCCGAGTTCCTTGAGGCCGGACGGCACGTCATGCACCTGGCCGTCGCTGATGAAGACCGCGCCGGCGATGCGCCGGGCCGGCACGTCGCCGAGCGCGCGTGCCAGCGCTTCGAACAGGCGCGTGCCGCCGCCGCCCGCGGACGTGCTGTCGGCGCCGGCGCGCACCACGCGCAGGTCGACATGGGGGAGGGCGTGGATGCGTTTCTCGACCTCGGCCAGCGCGGTCGCGGTCTGCTCGGCACGGTTGCCGATATGCTGGCTGGCGCTGTCGTCGACCACGACCACCGCGACGTCGTCGATGTAGTTGCGCTCCTCGCGCACGACGGAAGGATTGCAGATGGCGCCGATGAGGCCGACGGCCGCCAGCGCCCGCCAGGCGGTGCCGCGGGCGCGCCGCCACAGGCCGAACAGCAGCACCAGCAGCGCCGCTACCGCGATTCCGGCGATCAGCGGCCAGGGCACGACCGGCGACAGCTCGATCTGCAGATTGCCGAACATCTATTGTCCCAGCCGTTCGAGGATGAAGGGTACGTGCACCTGATCGGACTTGTAGTTGCCGGTCAGCGCGTACATCACGAGATTGACGCCGAAGCGGTAGGACATCTCGCGCTGATGTTCGCCGCCGGGCACGACGGCGAACATCGGCCGGCGGTCGCTGTCGACCGCCCAGGCGCTCGCCCAGTCGTTGCCGCCGATGATCACGGAGGAGACGCCGTCATTGACATGCTCCTCGCTGCGCTCGACCCAGACCTCGCCGTTGGACCAACGGCCCGGGAAGTCCTGCAGCAGGTAGAACGATTTCGTGAGTACGTGATCGGGCGGCACCGGCATCAGCGGGGGTATGTCGAGGCCGCGGGCGAGATCGCGCAGGCGCCGGATGCCCGGGCCGTCATAGCCGCCGCCCGCTCCGCCGGAGCTCTGGTCCATGGTATCGAACAGGATGGTGCCGCCGCCGCGCAGGTAGGCGTTGACGCGCTCGATCGCGGCATCCGAGAGCGGCGGCTGGTCCGCCGATATCGGCCAATAGAGCAGCGGAAAGAAGGCCAGTTCGTCGCTCTCGACGTCGATGCCCATGGGCGGGCCGGTCTCGACCGCCGTGCGGTCGTTGAGCACGGCAGTCAGGCCAATCAGGCCGGCCCGGCTGGTAGCGTCGAGTTCGGGGATGCCGATCTTCACATAGGCGAGCCGGGTCTGAGTCGTGGCGGCGATGGCGAAACCGTCGGGATCGGTCTTGCTGTCGGCGTCCTGGCCACGCGCGGTCATGGGCATCAGCAGCAGAAGCGCCAACCCGGCCAGTCGGGCCGTGCGCCGCCATCCGAGCAGGCCGCGCAGCGCCAGCGCAATCAGCAGGTCGAGGACGAGAAGGCCAGCCACAAGCGCCAGCAGCCACGGCTTGAGATCGATCTCGGGCGAGCGGGCAAAGCCCGTTTCGATGACGCCGAATGGCATGGCGCCAAGCGCGTCGTAGGCGACGATGCCGGCGGAGATGTTGAGGGCGCGCCGGGTATTGCCGCGGCCGTAGTAGCCCGGCGGATGGCGCGGTCCGGCAGCACCGACGGCGATTTCGGCCGGCGTTGCCGCCACGGCGATGGCCGGCGGCGTCGTCAGATGACCGTAGCCATCGAGCGTCTCCAAAGGCGGCAGCGCCTGCTCGGCGGCGGTCTCGACGAAGCCCTCGCTGAGCTCTACCAGCCGCTGCAGCATCTCCACGAACAGGCCCGAAATAGCCAGCGTCGACCAGTCGGCGTTGGCGGTGGTGTGCACGAGCACGACCCAGCCTTTGCCCTGGTGCGCCCCGGTTACAAGCGGTGTGCCGTCGGTGAGGCGGGCCCAGGTCTTGTCGCCGAGGTCGATGTCGGGCTCGGCCAGGACCTGGCGCTGCACGGTAACGTCGGGCGGCACCGCCAGCCCGGCCAGCGGTCCCGTGCTCGGAAACGGCGCCAGCCGCAGCGGCTGCGCCCATGACATGGCGCCGCCCATCGCGCGGTCGGTGCCGCGCAGCCGCACCGGCAGCAGCGGATCGGCCTTCTGCGCCAGCCAGGTGCCGGCGAAGCGGATGAGCACGCCGCCATTGCCGACCCACGCGGTCAGCCGGTCGATCTGCGGCTGCGTCAGGTTGCCGATGTCGGCCAGCACGATGACGGCGAGCTTGCCCTGGAGCAGCGTATCGACATCGCCATGGCGGATCTCGTTGAAGGGGGCGAGGGCGCGCTCGACATAGTAGGTATTGCCGAGCAGCGGCTGCTCTTCGCCTTGCGCGGTGCCGACGATGATGCCGACCGGCCGGCGCTGCCAGCCCTCGTCGAACAATACGGTGGCGCCGGCCGAATTTTGGCTCTCGACGACGAGGCGCGCCATCCGGTTGCGCAGCTCGGTCGGCAGCACGACCCGCTCCGTGGCCGTGGCGCTGCCCGCCGCGAACGTCACGTCCTGGCGCACGACCAGGCGGCCGTCGCCGGCGATGGCGCGCACGGCGACGGTGTGCGCAGCGCCGCCGGAGGGCCGGGCGAGCTTGATCTCCATGGCGCCCGGCTCATGCGGCGGCGGCAGCAGCAGCACCGGCAGGTTGTCGGGGATGTCGCGCATGACCGTGAGCTGGCCGAGCTGCTGCAAGCGGTCCCCCAGGCCCGGGCCGGCATCGTCCTTGCGGGTGACGATGCCGTCGCTGATCCACACGCTGTTGATCGATTCATCCGGCTTGAGGCGGTTGACCGCAGCCAGCGCGGCAGCGCGATCGGTCGCCCAGGGCTGGGGCGTCAGGCCCTGCACCACGCCGCGGGCCTGGGTGGCGGTCATCGGGCCGGCGGCGGCGATCGGCTGGCCGTCGGCGCGCGGCGCCGTCGTCAGCAGCATGACCGATCGCCCCTCGCGCTCGGCGCGGTCGATCAGATCGGTCATCGCCTGCAGGCGCTGGGGCCAGCGCGGCGCTGCCGCCCAGCCGTCATCGACGACCAGCAGCAGCGGACCGGAGGACTCGAACTGGCGGACCGGGTTGATGAGCGGATGGGCCAACCCGATGATGAGGATGGTTGCCAGCAGGATGCGGAAGATGATCAGCCAAAGCGGCGTGCGATGGGGCGTCTCCTCGCGTGGGATCAGATCCAGCAGCAGGCGGATGGCGGGGAACTGCAGGCGCTTCGGCGCCGGCGGCGTCAGCCGCAGCAGCCACCACAGCAGCGGCACGCCGGCGAGCATCAGCAGCATCCAGGGCGCGGCGAAAGCGAAGCTGCCGAGCGTCCACATCGGCTAGAACTTGTCCACGTCCGAGAGTTGCTGGTAGAGCGCCAGCAAGGCCGGCTGCGGCGGGCTGTCGGTGCGCGTGCGGGCGTAGCTCCAGCCGGCGGTGCGGGTGATCGCCATCAGCCCCTGGTGATGGTCCTCGAACTTGCGGGCATAGTCGGAGCGTACCGACTCGACGCGGCTCAGCAGCAGCTTGCCCTCGCCCTCCAGGCCTTCGAATTGAACGCGGCCGGCGAAGGGCAGCAGTTCCTCGGCGGGATCGAGCACCTGCAACAGATGCCCGTGAACGCCCTGGTCGGCGAAGGCGCGCACGGTGGCCTCGATCTCCGGCAAGGGCGACAGGAAGTCGCCGAACAGGGCGACGTGGGCGTGGCGCGGCAGCTCCTCGATCGGCGGCAGGCTCTCCTTCTGGGTGCCCGGCCGCAGCAGCTGGATGGCGAGCCGGTTGAGGGCGGCCTGGCCGGTCGCGGGACGGCGTCCGGAGCCCGTCAGCGCGATGCGCTCGCCGCCGCGCACCAAGAGCGCGGCCAGCGCGATCGTCAGCAACTCCGCGCGCTCGAGTTTCTCGGGCACCCGGTCGCTCGAGCGGTAGCGCATCGAGGGCGAACCGTCGCGCCACAGCCAGACGCTCTGCGCCGCCGCCCATTCGGTCTCGCGCACGAACAGGTGCTGCGACTTGGCCGATTTGCGCCAGTCGATCTTGGTGATGAGGTCGCCGGCATGGTAGCGGCGGAACTGCCAGAACGAATCGCCCTGGCCGACCCGCCGGCGGCCATGGACGCCCTGGGCGACGGTGAGCGCGATGTGCTGGGCGGCCACCTGCAAGGCCGGCAGCGTCGAGGCCAAGTGCTCGGCGCGCTGCCGCAGGGCGGGGGATGCGACCATCAGCGACTCGAAGCGAACGTTACGCCAGCGGCGCGCACAAACGGCCGATGACCTCGTCGAGCGTCACCCCATCGGCGCGCGCCGAGAAGCTGAGCGCCATGCGGTGGCGCAGCACGGGACCGGCGAGTGCGAGAACGTCGTCGATCGAGGGCGCGAAGCGGCCGTCGAGCACGGCGCGTGCGCGGCAGGCCAGCATGAGCGCCTGGCTGGCGCGCGGACCCGGCCCCCAGGCGACGTGGCGGCGCACCTCGTCGATGTCGCTGCTTTCGGCGCGGCCCGAGCGCACGAGCGTGAGGATCGCATTGACGACGCTCTCACCCACGGGAACGCGCCGCACCAGCCGCTGCGCCGCCAGAAGTTCTTCGGCCGTCATGACCTCGACGGCCTTGTCCTCCTGCGGCCCGGTCGTGACGATCAGCATCTGCCGCTCGGCCTCGAGATCGGGGTAGGGCACGTCGACTTCCATCAGGAAGCGATCGAGCTGCGCTTCCGGAAGAGGATAGGTGCCTTCCTGCTCGAGCGGATTCTGGGTCGCCAGGACGTGGAACGGCGCCGGCAGCGGATGATACTGACCGGCGACGGAGACGCGGTGTTCTTGCATGGCCTGCAGCAGGGCCGACTGGGTGCGCGG
>JBGPEQ010000195.1:0-7156 GCA_041482855.1 Dongiaceae bacterium
AGGGTTTTTCTTTGTGCCACGAAGATTGAACCTCATCCTGAGCTTGTCGAAGGACGCACAGTAGTCATGCAACACAAGATGTGTGCACACGACAGGTCCGCGCAAAGCGAGTGCGGCGAGTCGCTACGCCGCGATGCGATCGGGCCCGCGGTCGCCGGCGAGGGCGTCGGCGAAACCGTGGTTGACGTCGCGATGGCCGGCCTCGTCGGCGCGCACGGCGATGACGACGTCGCGCAAGCCGGCCGTCGCCGGCAGCTGCCAGTACTCGATGGCGAGGGGCGGCGCCGGCACATCGGCGTGGCGGCCGGCGTCGATCTCGGCGAGATATTGGGTATAGCTGATGATTGCCTCCTCCTCGAAATAGCCGACGACGCGGTGGGCCGTCCTGGGCGACGCCAGGTACAGGAGGAAGAACCAGTTGAAGAAGAGGCCCTGCACCAGCAGGACCAGCGCGCGCTCGAACCAGTTCGGTCGGGCGATGTGCACGAAGGTCATCAGGTGCAT
This sequence comes from Dongiaceae bacterium, assembly GCA_041482855.1. GTDB lineage: Bacteria > Pseudomonadota > Alphaproteobacteria > Dongiales > Dongiaceae > JBGPEQ01. The sequence continues at coordinate 505 of JBGPEQ010000195.1, forward strand.
GCGCTCGTTTTCGGCCTCGTCGAGCAGGGTCTTGATCCAGCCCTGGTCGTCCTGCATGCGGCGCAGGCTCTTCAGATGGTTGAGCATGCCCCCGACCATGCCGGGCACGGCCGCCACGGTCTCCAGCACCACGGCCCGGTGGCCGTAGCGCTTGGCGAAGAAGCTGTCGGCGATGAAGCGCAGGAACTTGACGAATGCGAAGGCGACCCGATCCGAAATGTCCGCCGGCGCATGGCGGCGGCCGAGATCGACCGCAGCCGTGCCCGTATCAGTTCGCATGGCCGTTCCTTCTCGAAATCCCGTCCCCATAGACATGGGTTCGCGCGGCGTGCCGTTGAAGGTCGCCCGCCGCTACATGGGGTCGCAGTCCGAGGCGGCCGCCCTATGGCGCCAGCCCGATCTTCCCCATCGCCGCATCGATACCGGCATCGGCGGCGCGGGCGGCGGCCAGGTCCTGCTCGCCATCCTGCCGGCGGCCGAGGCGGAGGCGAGCGATGCCGCGGCCGTAGAGGGCCGGGGCGTTCTTCGGTTCGATCTGCAGGATCAAATCGTAGTCGGCGAGGGCGCGGCGAAAATCGCCGGCGCGCAGGAAGGCATAGGCTCGGCTGTCCAAGATGTACGGCGTGTTCGGCGCCAGCGCGAGGGCGCGGTTGCAGTCGTCGAGCGCGTGCGCCGCGTCGCCCATCAAGGCGAGCGTGTAACAGCGGCCGTTGTAGGCCGGCACGGACTGGGGATCGCGCTCGATGACGGCCTTGAAATCCGTGACCGCATCGGGGTAGTCGCCCTTCTCGCCATAGGCCATACCGCGGTTGAGCAGGACATCGACATCGTCGGGAGAGAGTCGCAGCGCGGCGTCGTAGTCCGCGATGGCGCGGCCCAGATCGCCTCTCCGGAGGTAGGTCGCGCCGCGGGCGCCGAGTGTCGCCGTGAGCTTCTCCTGCGGCAACGCGCCGGATTCGATGGCGCGCGTGCAGACTTCGATGCGCCGGTCGGACGCCGCATTGGCTTCCGTCTTGCCGAGGTTCAGGCATTCCTCGGCGTCGTCGGTCGATTGCGCCGTCGCCGGCGCCGCGGCGAGCAACAGCAGGATATACAGCAACCGGGCCACGCTTCGATTCCCCATGCGGCGTCACGCCCACCGACCATAGCATGGTCGGTAATGGACGAGGAGAATTCGGATTAACAGGAGGTAAACGATCGCCGGATAGGATTGCCTCCCGGTCGACGAGAGGGAGGAATCCATGCCAGACAGCCTCGGATCGTTCATGCGGCAGTGGCGGCCGGCGCTCGGCGCCTGCCTGATCGTGGGATCGATCCTGCTCGCGGCCGCGGCGCCGGCGCGGGCCGCGAGCCCTTTCTGGGACGCGATCTTCAGCGGCCTTGGGCACGCCAAGCCCGATCCGGACCGTGTCCTCGCGCAGCAGCCGAACCTGATCAAGGGCGCCACCGACGGCCTGGAGCCGCAGCGACCGGGCGTCACCGATCTCTATTTCGTCGGGCTGGCGGGCGACAGCAGCGAAGGCGTCTTCCGGCGCGAGGTCGAGAGCGTGACCAAGCTGTTCGACGCACGCTTCGGCACCAAAGGCCGCTCGCTCACCCTGGTCAACAGCCCGGGCACGATTGCAACGCTGCCGCTGGCGACACCCTACAACCTGCGCAGGGTGCTGGCGCGGGTCGGCGGGGTCATGGACAGGGAGGAGGACGTGCTGTTCCTGTTCCTGACCTCCCACGGCGCACCCGACGAGTTCTGGATCGATGCCGGCCCGGTGGAGGCCGATCCGCTCAGCAGCGGCGATCTCAAGGAGATGCTCAATGATTCCGGCATCAAGTGGCGCGTGCTGGTGATCTCCGCCTGCTATTCCGGCAGCTTCATCAACGAGCTCTGGGACGCCCACACGCTGCTGATCACGGCCGCGCGCGACGACCGCACGTCGTTCGGCTGCAGCAGCGAGCGCGACTGGACCTATTTCGGCGAGGCCTATTTCGACCACGCGCTGCGCAATGGGCTGTCCTTCGTCAGCGCCTTTGACCAGGCCGAGAAGGCGATCGCGCAGCGCGAGAAGGACGAAGATCTGACGCCCTCGTTTCCGCAGATGCGGATCGGCCGCCTGATCGGGCCGAAGCTGGCAGAGCTGGAACGCAGGATTCGCGGGATGCAGCAGGCCGCAAGCCGCGTGGCGCAGCCGGCGCCGTAGCGACTGGGCGGATCTTGTAGGAGACTCGGACAGGCAAGATGCGTCCTTCGACAAGCTCAGGATGGGGGCGTTCTCTGTGCCACCAAGATTTTCCCTCATCCTGAGCTTGTCGAAGGACGCAGCATCGTCATGCAGCCATTGCCGTGCTTTCCCTGATTCGGCCCGCGGCTCGACCCCTAAGACTCGTGCGGCCGCAGCAGCGCGCGCGAGATGATGTGGCGCTGGATCTCGGAGGTGCCGTCCCAGATGCGCTCGACGCGGGCGTCGCGCCAGAGCCGCTCGATGGGGAGGTCCGGCATCAGGCCCATGCCGCCGAAGATCTGCAGGGCGTTGTCGGTGACGCGCGCCAGCATCTCCGTGGCGTAGAGCTTGGCCATGGCGAAGTCCTCGTCGACGGCCGTGCCCTCATCGGCCTTCCAGGCCGCCTTCAGCACCAGGAGTTCCGCGGCGTTGATCTCGGTCGCCATGTCCGCGAGCTTGAAGCTGGTGCCCTGGAACTTGCCGATGGTCTGGCCGAACTGCTTGCGCGTGGCCGCCCACTGGATCGCCAGCTCGAGCGCGCGCTGCGCGCGTCCCACGCATTGGGTGGCGACGGTGAGGCGGGTGGCGCCCAGCCACTGATTGGCGACATCGAATCCCCTGTGCTCCTCGCCCAGCACCTGCCCGACACTTACGCGGCAATCGCTGAAGATCAGCTCGCAATGATGGAAGCCGCGGTGCGAGACCGACTTCGGCCCCATGCGCACTTCGAGGCCGGGGGTGTCCTTGTCGACCAGGAACGAGGTGATCTTCTTCTTCAAGCCGCGCGCCGTCTCCTCGCTGCCGGTGGCGGCGAACAGCACGATGAAGTCGGCGACGTCGGCGTAGCTGATGAAATGCTTGGTGCCGTTGATGACGTATTGGTCGCCGGTGCGCTCGGCCTTGGTCTTCATGGAGCGCAGGTCCGAGCCGGCGTTGGGCTCGGTCATGGCCAGGCATTCGACGCGCTCGCCGCGGATCGCCGGCAATAGATAGCGCTCGACCTGCGGGCCCTTGCAGGCGCGCAGGATGTTGGAGGGCCGCGCTACCGCGTACTGCAGGGCGAAGGAGGTGCGGCCGAGCTCGCGCTCCATGAGGGCGAGGGCGACATGGTCGAGCCCGCCGCCGCCGATCTCCTCCGGCATGTTGGCGGCGTAGAAGCCGGCCTTGAGGGCGCGCTCGTGGATCTGCCGGATCAGCTCGGGGCGGACGTGATCGGTGCGCTCGACCTCCTGCTCATAGGGCATGAGTTCGGCGTCGACGAATTGCCGCACGCTGTCGACGAGCAGCAGCTGCTCCGATGTCAGGCCGAATTGCATGGCGCCCCTCTCTGACGGACGGCGCAGTCTAAGGTTTGCGGCATCGCCGCCTCGACTGCGAGCGGCACGGACGGGATGAATTCCGACATCGCGGGAATCGTCATTCGGCCAGCCGCAGCGGCAGCAGCGAGAACACGCCGCCGCGGTTGATCAGGAGCTTGACGGCGGCGGCATGGCGGTCGCGGGCGGCGGCCACCTGCCGGTCGAAGCCGTCGCGGGTGCTGACGGCCACGCGGTCGATCTCGACGATGACGTCGCCGACCTTGAATTCCGAGCCGGCGATTTCGACGGCGGTGATGACGAGCCCTTGCATGACTGCGGGCACGCCGTACTCCGCGCGCAGGTCCGGCTGTAGTTCGGCCACGGCGAGGCCGAGGGCGGCGACCTGCCCCTCCTGGCGCGCCGGCGCCGGATTCGGCGCTGTCGGCGTGGTCGCGGCCTGCTGTTGCGGCTGCTGCGCCGCCAGCCGATTGCGCGCCAGGGCGGCGAAGGTGCCGGCCGGATACTGATCGAGATAGGCCTGGAAGTCGGCGGGATCGTGGCTGTCCTTGACCGACTCCCAGAACGCGAGTTCGCGATCGGCGCTCGGTGTAACCGGCGGCGTGGCGACAGCGGCCCCGCGCGGCACGAAGAAGAAATCGCCGGTCAGCGACGAGTGGTCCCACGGCACCTGCTTGCCGCCGGTCGCCTGCAGCACTTCGCTGCGCACGCGGGTCAGCATCTGCCGCACCTCGATGTCGGGCGTGGCGATGTAATCGAGCAGGCCTTGGGTGAACGGGCTGTGGGCGCCGCTGCCGTCGAGGGCGACGTTGCCGGGCTGGGTGGCGTAGACCAGCAGGGTGCCGATGCCGCTCTCGGCGATGGCGAGGCCGCGGGAGACGGCGGTCGAGCGCGATGCGCCCATGGAGCGCGCGAGGTTCTGGGCCAGCGGGTTGTCGCGGCAGGCGTCGAGGAACACCAGGTTGGTGCGCGGCCGGCGCTCCATCAGCGACAGCACGAGCGTGAGGTCGACGGCCTCGAACGGCAGGTCGTTCTCGTCGGCGAGCCGGGCGTCGACGGGCACGATGTAGTTCTTCGTGTCCACCTGCAGGCCGTGTCCGGCATAGTAGAAGAGCGCCACATCGGCATCGCCGAGCGCCCCGCCGAACGCGCGCAGCGCCTGCTCGGTGGCGGCGCGGTCGAGGTCGAGGCCGCTGTGCACGACAAAGCCGAGCTTCTGCAAGGCGTCCGCCATCGCCGCGGCGTCATTGCGCGGATTGGGCAGGGCCGGCGTATTCCGATAGGCCGAGTTGCCGATGACGAGCGCCACGCGCTTCTCGGCATGCGCGCCGGCCGGCGCCACCAGCGGCAGTGCGGCGATGAAGATGACTGTTAGCCTGGCTGCCCAACCCATACGCGGGGTCCCGCTCCCGGAGCCGATTCGGCGGGGATTCTACACGCCGTTGCGCGGAATATCGAACGACCAATTCCGGGTGAAGACGCGCGTCTCGCCCTCGAAGGCGTCAAGCCAGGCGCGCAGGTGAAATGTGTCTTTGCTCGCGGTCAAGACGGTGCGGCTCTCCATGCGGATGTCCCAGTCGCCGCGGGTCATGCGGTAGCGCCAGGCGATGTCAGCCTTGGCCGAGAGCGGATCGCCCTCGGTGATGGAGAAGCGCTCGACGGCGCCGGCATCGATCGTGAGGTCGATGTCGTGCAGGCGATAGGCGCCGCGGTCGCGGTGGATGGTGAAGACCGTCTCGCCCGTGGTCGGGTTTTCCTGGATCTCGCGGTCGCGCCGTCCCTGACGCGAGCGGGTGAACTTCATCGGTTGGGCCATTTCGGGCGGTTGAAATTCCGTCGGCTGTCCTGCTGCGGCCGGCGCGGATCGCAGCGGCAGAGATAGCGTTGACGCGGCCGGCATGAGGGTGAGCGTGACAGGTTCCGCCGACGGCCACACCATCGGCCAATAGCTGGTCGAGAGGGCGAGGCGCAGGCGATGGCCGGCGGCGACGCGCTCGCCGAGATCGTTGAGCTGCAGGCGAGCATCGACGAATTGCCCGGGCGTCATCGGTATGGCGCGCTCGTGACCGGCACGATGGGTCAGGTTCAGGACGCCATAGCTCATCAGGCGCGAGCTGCCGTCAGGCGCGACATCGCATAGCCGGGCGATGACCATGCCGGCGGGACGGTCGAGGGCGAGCCGTGCCGTCAGGACCGGTGCGCCCAACAGATCCAACGGCCCTGCAAGCGGCGCGCCGTCGAAGCAGAGCGAGCGGCCATCGTCGGGCCGCTGATCGACCGGCAGCTCGCCGTGGAATCCATAGGGGCACCATTCGCCCCAGGTGATGCCGGTGACGAGAGGGGAGCGGTGAGTCAGCGGCGTAGACTCGGCGGGCATCGCCTCAAGCAGCCGGCCATCGCCGAGATGAAGAGCGAGGTGAGCGTCGCGCGCTGCCGGCCATGCGGCTTCGCCGACCCACCGTCCCGGGCGCTCGTCATAGTCCGAGGCGGGCGGCACCGAGTCCTGAATCCAGGCGCGCAGCTTCGGCTCGTTCATGATCCCGGTGTCCCGCCCCTTCAGCCAGTGGTCCCACCAGCGCAGGCATTCCTGCAGGAAGCCGATCTGCGGGCCGGGGCGCGCCAGATGCGGATATTCGTGCGCCCACGGGCCGATCAGGCCCTTGGCCGGCGCGGTCAGGCTGGCGAGCAGCCGCGGGACGGCGTTGGTGTAGGCATCTGCCCAGCCGCCAATGGCGTACGTGGCGGCCTCGATGGCGGCGTAGTCCTCGCACACCGAGCCGTGCTTCCAGTAGTCGTCGCGCAGCTGATGTTCCAGCCATGCTGCGAGGAAGGGCGGCGAGCCGTTCAACCGCTCCATCCACATCCCGCGCCAGCGCTCGCCCACCACCAGCGGATCGGGCGGGCGGGCGTTGCAGGCGAACATGGTGGAGGCCCAGGACAGGCTGTTGAGCAGGAGCGCGCCGCCCATGTAGTGGCAGTCGTCGGCGTAGCGATCGTCGGTCGAGCATACCGTGATGATGGCCTTGAGCGCCGGCGGCCGGCGCGCCGCCACCTGCAATGCGTTTAAGCCGCCCCAGGAGATTCCCATCATGCCGACCCGGCCGCTGCACCAGGGCTGGG
>JBGPEQ010000196.1:0-7155 GCA_041482855.1 Dongiaceae bacterium
TCCACTGCCGATAGGCTCACGGCCGGCAAGACGGCCCCGTCGTAACTGCGTAGAGACGAATAGAATTATGGCATCAGCTCCCAACACCGTCGAAACCGTGCGCTCTGTCGCCGGCGACAAGTACAAGTACGGCTTCGTCACGGACATCGAGACCGAGACCGCGCCAAAGGGCCTGGGCGAAGACACCATCCGCTTCATTTCCGCCAAGAAGTCGGAGCCGCAATGGCTGCTCGACTGGCGGCTGCGGGCCTTTCGGTCCTGGACGCAGATGGTGGAGCCGAACTGGGCCAAGATCGGCTACCCGCCGATCGACTATCAGGATTCCTACTACTACTCGGCGCCCAAGGTGAAACAGACGCCGAAGAGCCTGGACGAGATCGATCCGGAGCTTTTGAAGACTTACGAGAAGCTGGGCATTCCGTTGCGCGAGCAGGAGCGGCTGGCCGGCGTCGCCGTCGATGCGGTGTTCGACAGTGTCTCCGTCGCCACCACCTTCCGCAAGAAGCTGGAGGAATACGGGGTCATCTTCTGCTCGATCTCCGACGCGGTCCAGAAGCACCCGGAACTCATCCGCAAGTATCTCGGCAGCGTCGTCCCCTATGCCGATAATTTCTTTGCGACTTTGAACTCCGCGGTCTTCACCGATGGGTCCTTCGCCTACATTCCCGAGGGCGTCCGTTGCCCGATGGAACTGTCGACCTATTTCCGCATCAACGCCGCGCAGACCGGGCAGTTCGAGCGCACGCTGATCATCGCCGAGCGCGGCAGCTATGTGAGCTACCTCGAGGGCTGCACGGCGCCGATGCGCGACGAGAACCAGCTCCACGCCGCCGTGGTCGAGCTGGTGGCGCTCGACGATGCGGAGATCAAGTACTCGACCGTGCAGAACTGGTACCCCGGCGACGAGAACGGCAAGGGCGGCATCTACAACTTCGTCACCAAGCGCGGCGCCTGCCGCGGCCGCAATTCGAAGATTTCGTGGACGCAGGTGGAAACCGGCTCCGCGATCACCTGGAAGTATCCGAGCTGCATCCTGCAGGGCGACAACTCCGTCGGGAAGTTCTACTCGATCGCCATCACCAACAATTGCCAGCAGGCCGATACCGGCACCAAGATGATCCATATCGGCAAGAACACGCGCTCGACGATCATTTCCAAGGGCATCTCGGCGGGCAAAGCGCAGAACACCTATCGCGGCCTGGTGCGAATCCTGCCGACCGCTGCCCAGGCGCGCAATCACACCCAGTGCGATTCGCTGCTGATCGGCGACAAGTGCGGCGCCCACACCGTGCCCTACATCGAGAGCCGCAATCGCTCGGCCCGGGTGGAGCATGAGGCGACGACCTCGAAGATCAGCGAGGACCAATTGTTCTATTGCCGCCAACGTGGCCTGTCGGCGGAGGATGCCGTGTCGCTCATCGTCAATGGCTTCTGCAAGGAAGTGCTGCAGGAGCTGCCGATGGAATTCGCGGTCGAAGCCCAGAAGCTGGTGAGCATCAGCCTGGAAGGCAGCGTCGGCTGACGCGCGACAATACGGATCTAAGTATCGGAAGAATGGGAATGCTGGAAATCAAGAACCTGCATGTGACGGTCGACGGAAAGCCGATCCTCAAGGGCCTGGACCTCAGGGTCGGCGCGGGCGAAGTGCACGCGATCATGGGGCCGAACGGCTCGGGCAAGAGCACGCTCGCCTATGTGCTGGCCGGCCGCGAGGGCTACGAAGTGACCGAAGGGGCCGTCCTCTATGAGGGCCGCAACCTGCTCGATCTGGCGCCGGAGGAGCGCGCGCGCGAGGGCATCTTCCTGGCGTTCCAGTATCCGGTCGAGATCCCCGGCGTCGGCAGCAACAGCTTCCTGAAGTCGGCCGTCAACGCGGTGCGCAAGCATCGGGGACTGCCGGAATACGACGCCATGGAATTCCTCAAGCTGATCCGCGAGAAGCGCGATCAGATCGGCGTCGGCGAGGACATGCTGAAGCGGTCCCTGAACGTCGGCTTCTCCGGCGGCGAGAAGAAGCGGGCCGAGGTGCTTCAGATGACCCTGCTCGAGCCGCGCCTGGCGATCCTCGACGAGACCGATTCCGGACTGGATATCGACGCCCTGAAGGTCGTCGCGAATGGCATCAACGCGTTGCGCGCGCCGGAGCGGGCGATACTGATGATCACCCACTACCAGCGGCTGCTCGACTATGTAGTACCCGACTTCGTGCATGTTCTTTCCGATGGCCGCATCGCCGCATCCGGCGGCAAGGAACTGGCCTTGAAGCTGGAGCTGGAAGGCTACATCAGCCACCGCCGGCCGGCGGCGGAACCGGCAGCTACCCGGCCGGCGTGACACAGGCCATGCCGCGCGACAACCGCACCATCCCCCTGCCCTACGCCGACCGCTTTGCGGCGGTGGCGACAACCCTGCCCGGACACGAGCTGCCGTGGCTGCGCGATTTGCGCGCGCAGGCGATCGAGCGCGTCCGCCAGCTCGGCCTGCCCACCATCCGGAACGAGCGCTGGAAATACACCAACCTCAGCTCGTTGGCCGCCGTCGCTTTCGAACCGGCCGTGTCCGAGGCATCGTCGGTCTCGCCCGACCAGCTGCCGTCGGCTATCGGCGGCTGCCGCGTCGTGTTCGTCAACGGCTTGTATCGACCGGATCTGTCGGCGGGCCCGCTCCCGCGAGGTGTCACGCTCACAAGCCTGGCAGAACTGCTGCGCGAGGATCCCGAGCGCGCGCGTACGCTGTTCGGAGAGCATGACGCCGCAGCGGACTCTCTAGGCGCCCTCAATCTCGCATTCGCGGCAGACGGCTACGTCATCGTGTTGGCGGCGGATGCGGCCATCGAGGCGCCCGTTGAATTGCTTCATTTGACGACCCTGGGTGCGGCGGCCGCGGCCTATCACACGCGCAGCGCAATCATCGCGGAACTAGGCAGCTCGGCTACCGTCATCGAGACGTTCCGGCATGATGCGGCAACCGTCTACTGGTCTCAACCGGTGACGGAGGTCCGTGTCGGTCCCGGCGCGACGCTTCGCCACTACAAGGATCAGAACGAGGGCGCCAAGGCGTTTCACACGGCGGCGACCGATGTCCGCGTTTCCGAAAACGGCCGCTACGAGAACTTTGTGCTGACGACCGGCGCGGCGCTGTCGTGCAACGAGATATCGGTCGTCCTCGATGGCCGCGGCGCCGCGTGCCGCCTCGACAGCGGATATCTCGCGCGCGGCCGCCAACATGCCGACAACACGACGGCGATCGTCCACGCCAAGCCGCAAACCACCAGCGCCGAGGTCTACAAGGGTGTGCTCGACGACCAGGCGCGCGCCGTCTTCCAGGGCCGCATCGTCGTGGAAAAGGATGCGCAGAAGGCCGACGGCCATCAGCTCAACAAGACCATCCTTCTGTCGGATCGGGCGGAGATCGACAGCAAGCCGGAGCTCGAAATCTTCGCCGACGACGTGAAATGCAGCCACGGCGCCGCCGCCGGCGAGCTGGATGAGGACGCGCTGTTCTACCTGCGCGCCCGCGGCATCGGCCAGGCGGATGCGCGGCGCATGCTGGTGGAGGCGTTCGTCGGCGAGACACTCGAGGGCATTTCGAATATTGCGGTTCGGGCGGCGTTCGAGCGCCGCATCGGCGCCTGGATGTCGGCCGGTGCGGAGCCTTCGGCATGACCGTCGCCACCCGCCCCCTGGCGGCCAGCGCTGCCGCCAACACGCCGACCTTCAATCTGGAGCGCGTGCGCGCCGACTTTCCGATCCTGGCGCGCAAGGTGCATGGTCAGCGCCTGGCGTTCCTCGACAGCGCGGCCAGCGCCCAGAAGCCGCGGGCCGTGATCGATGCCATCAGCCATTGCTACGAAGCCGAGTACGCCAACGTCCATCGCGGCGTCTACTGGCTGAGCGCACGGGCGACCCAGGGTTACGAGGGCGCCCGCGAGAAAGTGGCGCGCTTCCTCAACGCCCGCGATGCCGCCGAGATCATCTTCACGCGCAATGCCACGTCGGCGATCAATCTGGTGGCCTACAGCCTGGGCGCCGGCTATCTCAAGGCCGGCGACGAGGTCGTGATCTCCTGGCTCGAGCACCACTCGAACATCGTGCCCTGGCAGATGCTGCGCGACCGCCTGGGCATCGTCCTCAAGGTTGTGCCGATCAATGACGCCGGCGAGTTCCTGCTCGACGAGTATGAGCGGCTTCTCAGCCCGCGCACGAAGCTCGTGGCCGTGACCCATACCTCCAATGCGCTCGGCACGATCACGCCGGTCACCGACATCATCCGGCTGGCGCATGCCGCCGGCGCCCGAGTCCTGATCGACGGTTCGCAGGGCGCGCCGCACCGGCAGGTCGACGTCCAGGCGCTCGATTGCGATTACTTCGTCTTCACCGGCCACAAGGTCTACGGCCCCAGCGGAATCGGCGTCCTCTACGGCAAGGCCGATCTGCTGCGCTCCATGCCGCCTTTTGAAGGCGGCGGCGACATGATCCGGACCGTTAGTTTCGAGAAGACCGAATTTGCGGATATCCCCAACCGCTTCGAAGCGGGCACGCCGCCGATCGCGGAGGCTATCGGCTTGGCCGCCGCCATCGACTATGTCACCGCGCTCGGGTTCGACCGCATCGCCGCCCACGAGCAGGCCGTACTGACCTATGCCACCGAGCGGCTGTCCGATATCCCCGGCCTGCGCATCGTCGGCACCGCGCGCAGGAAGGCCAGCATCCTGTCTTTCGTGCTGGAGAACGCGCACCCGCATGATATCGGCACCGTTCTCGACGAGAGCGGCGTCGCCGTGCGCGCCGGCCATCATTGCGCCCAGCCGCTGATGGACCGCTTCGGCATCGCCGGTACGGCGCGCGCCTCGTTCGGGCTCTACAACGGCTTCGACGACGTCGACGCCCTCGTCGACGGGCTGCGCCGGGTGAAGGAGATCTTCGGCTGATGTCGGATCTGCGCGAACTCTATCAGGAGGTCATCCTCGACCACAGCCGCCAGCCGCGGAACTTCCGGCGGCCGGACCATGCCGATCGCGAGGCCAAGGGCGACAATCCCCTGTGCGGCGACAAGGTGGCGGTGTTCCTGACCATCGAGGACGGCAAGGTCAGGGATGTCGGCTTCCAGGGCCGCGGCTGCGCCATTTCCATGGCCTCCGCCTCACTGATGACCGAGATCGTCAAGGGCAAGAGTGAAGCCGAGGCGCGCGCCCTGTTCGAGAGCTTCCACGACGAGATGATCGGCAAGAGCGCTTGCCACGGGGCGGCCGCCGGCGAACTGGATAAGCTGACCGTACTCTCGGGCGTGCGCGAGTACCCCATGCGCGTGAAATGCGCGACCCTCTCCTGGCATACGCTCATGGCCGCCCTAAATAACGCGCAGACCGTGAGCACCGAAAGCGACGACAGGCTCTGATGCAAGAACCGACGACCATGGCGGAGGAAGTGCAGAATACCGACGAGCGGCCGCCGGCAACGGCGCCGCGCGCGCTCGGCGCCGACGAACTGGAGGCGCTGCGCCTCGGCATCGTCGACGCCCTACATACGGTCTACGATCCTGAAATCCCGGTCGATATTTACGAGCTCGGGCTCATCTATGACATCAGCATCGATCCAGCCGGCAATGTCGCCATCAAGATGACCTTGACGGCCCCCGGGTGCCCGGTCGCCGGTAGCATGCCAGGTATGGTGAAGGACGCCGTAGAAACTGTTGAATTAGTTGGAAAAATAGATGTTGAATTGGTTTGGGATCCACCCTGGGACCGCGATCGCATGTCCGAGACTGCCCAATTGGCGCTGGGTATGATATAATTCGCCTGTATGGAGAAGAACGATGCGTAAGCTCTTGAGTCCGATAACCCTGACCGATGCCGCCGCCGACCGGGTCAAGGCGTTGCTGGCGCGCCACACCGGCGCCGCCGCGGGCCTGCGCATCGGCGTGAAGAGCAAGGGCTGCTCGGGGCTGTCCTACAACATCGAATATGCCGACGCGAAGGGTCCCCACGACGAAGTCGTCGAGGACAAGGGTGTGACGATCTTCATCGACCCGAAGGCGACGATGTTCATCCTCGGCAGCGAAGTGGACTACGTAGAGGACAAGCTGCAGTCCGGCTTCGTGTTCCGCAATCCGAACGAGAAGGGCCGCTGCGGCTGCGGCGAATCGTTCCACGTCTAGTCCTTTGATCTCGATCAAGGACGCGCGCTCTCAACCGAGGTTCCCTTAGGCGGGAAAGACGGTTGCCGGCCTTCGCTCTGAGGCGAGGGTTGGCGGGGCGAGGTGCCGAATCCATGGCCGGGGCGCTCGAAGAACTCGAGGTCGACCACCGCAATATGCGCCAGCTCCTCGATATCATCGAGGAGGAGCTTGACGCCTATCAGCAGGATCGTGCCCCTGATTTCGAGATCCTGCACCTGATCATCGACTACACGCTCAACTATCCGGAAATTTCCCATCATCCGCGCGAAGATGCGATCTACGCGTTGCTCCGTCGCCGCGATCCGGCGGGCGCCGCGGCGGTCGGCAATCTGATCGAAGAGCATCGGCAGCTATCGACGCTGACGCAGCGGCTCGCCGCCGCCCTCGGCAATGTCGAACGCGACGTCGAGATGCCAAAGGAGTGGCTCAATAGCCTGGTCCGCGAATACCTCGCCCGCAACCGTGCCCATATGCATGCGGAGGAGCAGCATTTTTTCCCGCGCGCACTCGCTTCACTCAGCGACGAAGACTGGGCCGAGATCGATGCGAAGCTGCATCGCCTCGTCGATCCGCTCTTCGGCGGCAAGGTGGCGCAAGACTATCTACGCCTGCACCAGCGCATCTTGGCGCTGCATCTGTGAATGCGGAGTGCAGATTAGCCCAGGTCGAACAGCAGAACTTCCGAGCCGGTATCGGCGCCGATTTCGAGCCGCTGTTCGTCGCTGACCGCGGCGCCGTCCCCCGCTACCAAGGATTGTCCGTTGAGCGTGACCGCGCCGCTGGCGATCTGCAGCCAGGCGTGGCGTCCCGGCTGGATCTCCTGCACCACCGTGTCGCCGGCGCCGAGGTGCGAGACGTAGAGGCGGGCGTCCTGATGCACGGTGACAGAACCGCCGCTGCCGTCCGGCGACGCCACCAGCCGCAGCCGCCCCTGCTTTTCCGCCGACGGGAAGAAGCGTTGCTCATAGCCCGGCGGCA
>JBGPEQ010000197.1:0-7138 GCA_041482855.1 Dongiaceae bacterium
ACAAGCCATCCGGCGTCCCGCGAAGGCGCAGATTCAGGGTCGACGCGCTCTTGCAGTTCGGATGCGCAAGGTTTTGATCGTCGTACGTTGATTGGGTCACCACTGTGTGCGGAAGGGAGGGCGAATTGCCCTCCCTTACGTTTTGTGCCCCTACTTTTGGGCCGCCTCGCGCTCCAGCAACCGACGCTTGCGCTCGGCACCCAGACGATAGCCGCCGAGATCGCCATCGCCGCGCACGACCCGGTGGCAGGGCACGATCAACGGCACGGGGTTGGTGGCGCAGGCATGGCCGACCGCGCGCTGGGCGTGGGGTTGGCCGAGGGCGCGGGCGATCTCGCCGTAGCTGCGGGTCTCGCCGAGCGGGATGCGCCGCAGCTCTTCCCACACCCGCCGTTGGAAGGCGGTCCAGCGGATATCGAGGGGCAGGTTGATATGCGGCTCGCGGCCGGCGATGAAATCCACGATTGCCCGCACCGCCGACGCCAACGCCGGCTCTGAGCGCTCGATCCCCTCCGCGGCCGGGAACTCCCGCCGCAAGGTCTGCTCCAAATCCTCGCGCCGCGCGCCCAGGCTGACGAAACAGATGCCGCGGTCGGTCGCCGCCACCAGCAGTTGGCCGAGCGGCGTCCCCGTCAGGGCATAGCGGATGCGCGCACCACGCCCGCCCTTGGCGTAGGTCGCTGGCGTCATGCCGAGCGCCGATGCCGCCCGTTCATAGACCCGGCTGGAGGAGCCGTAGCCGGCGTCGTAGGTGGCGGCGGCCACGCCATCGCCCTGCTGGAGACCGGCCTTGAAGCGCTTCAGCCGGTGAGCGTCGGCATATTGGCGCGGGCTGACGCCCATGGTGCGCGTGAACAGCCGCTGCAGGTGCCAGGGGCTCATGCCGCAATGGGCGCCGAGCTCGGCGAGCGTGACGACCCCTTGGTCGTCGGTGCCCTCGCCGTCCATGCCGTCGACGCGCGCCTCGATGTAGCGGCAGGCGCGCTCGACCGCGGCGATGCGGCGGTCGGTCTTGGTCGTGCGTGCCGTCGGCATGTCCGGTCGGCTCTCGGTTGCTGCCTGAAACATGATGCCCGCCCTTTCGATACTATGCGATTGCCCGCTTATCTAGGGCCGGAAGGGCGCCGCCGCTATCCGATGCTTGCGCGGTGCAAGGCGTTGAAATCACCGACGCTTTTTCGCCACCGCCGGGATGCGGTCGACCCAGCGGACGATGTGGTCTTCGATCTCGCCGGCCCGCTCCTCGGCGATGACGCGGCCGCGCACGGAGATGCCGGCCTCGTGCACGGTGTCGGGGTCGCCGGAGATCAGCGGATGCCACCAATAGAGATCGCGGCTCTCGTTGACCAAGCGATAGCCGCAGGTGGCCGGCAGCCATGTGATCTGATCGATGTTGTCGGGCGTGAGCGAGACGCAGTCTTCGACGAGCACCTGGCGCAGGGCATAGGACTTGCACCGGCAGCTCCTATGGTCGAGCTGATGGCAGGCGACGTTGGTCCAGTCGATCTCGCCGGTGTCCTCGTATTCGAGCTTCATCAGGCAGCATTTGCCGCAGCCGTCGCAGAGCGATTCCCACTCGGCCGGCGTCATCTCGGCGAGGCGCTTGGTCTTCCAGAACGGCGGATCGTCCATCGGCGCCATTAGACACCGACGCGGCGGACTTTCACAGTCTGCTGCGCAAGTTCTCGGCCATGGCCTGGGCGGAGGTACCCGGACTGAAGTGGGCGACATACTCGCCCTTCGGTCCCATCAGATAGACGACGGCGCTGTGGTCCAGGATGTAGGCGGCGGGATCGCTCGGCGCGTTGGCGCCGGTCGCCTTGGCATAGAAGACACGGTAGGACTTGGCGACGGTCCCGATGGCTTCGGCGCTGCCGGTGAGTGCCACCAATCGCGGATGAAAATTGGCCACATAGGCCCGCAATACGTCCGGCGTATCGCGGGCCGGGTCGACAGTGATGAAGATCGGCGTGACCTTGGTCGACTGTTTGGCGTCGAGCTGGTCGAGCGCATCGCTCATGGTCTGCAGCTCGATGGGGCAGATGTCCGGGCAATTGCTGAAGCCGAAGAAGACCAGCATGTACTGGCCGTGAAAATCGGCGTCGGTGCGCGGCTTGCCGAATTGATCGGTGAGCGCGAAGGGGCCGCCGATGGTCGGTGCACTTGGTATATCAATCCCCAACCTTCCGATGATGACGTACAAACCCGCCGGCCATACCGCAAAGACTACGAAGAGCAAGAGTACCAGCAGGCTGACGAGCGCAACGCCCCGCGCCAGCGGTGTCTGCGGCAGAAACCGGAAGCGGGGCGTCGTCTCCATGCGGACTTACAGCTCAGTATGGCTCGAGCGCGCTCAGCAACGTGCGCGCGTTCGGGTTGCTGAACTTGCGCTGGATCAGGATGGCATAGGGCGTGGCGCCCTCGCCGTAATAGGCGGTGTTCCAGGAATCGCTCTTGAGCACGCCGGCGCCCTCGAACGACACGCCGCCGAACAACCCCTCGGTGAAGGCGAAGGAGTAGACGTCGGAGCCGAAATTGGTGGTGGCCGAGCTGCCGGTGCGCTTGCCCGACGGACCCGCGGCCACGCTGATGTCGCCGCCGAACTTGAACTGGTTGTCGATGAGGGCGTTGAGGGCGCGGTCGTTCATGATCGTGAAAACGGCCTCGGAAATCTGGCCGCCGAACTGCAGGCCGAGGCTCCCGGCCGCCAGCGTGTAGAAGGCCGGATCGCTCCAGCCCCGGCTGGGATCGCGCACCACCAGCACGCCGCTCCCGCCCTCGCCGCCGATGATGACGCCGCCCTTCACCAGCGAGGGGTAGATCATGATCGCCTTCGAGCGCTTCACGAAGTCAGGCAGCTCGCCGAAATCGGGATGGGTGATCAGCTTGTCGAAGGTGATGCGGGTCTCATCGACCAACGCTTGCTGCTCGGTCGGCGATGGCACGGGCTCGGCGCAGGCCGCGACCAACAAGAGCAAGGCACTCGCGAGAATCCTTCGAGCGGCTGACATCATCCTGATCTCCTCGTCTGATGTTTCTTTTCTGCGAATCATCGGGGGAATAGAGATAAACACAGATCGCAATGATGGCAATTCTGCGGCGCGATGCCGCAGGCGCACGGGCTCAGTCGATGGCATGTGCGCTTCCGTCGGGAGTTTTGGATCAGCGCAGTGCGTGCTTCGACAAGCTCAGCATGAGGGTTTTTCTTTCTGCCACGAGGGTTCCACCTCATCCTGAGCTTGTCGAAGGACGCAAGTTGATTCTGCGTGGTACTTCAGCGCGGCAAGTTGGGCCTGGGCGGCAGATTGACTGCGACAATTCGCCAGCAGGTCCGTTCGCCGCCGTCGTGGATATGGTCGAGGCGGGTCAGCGAGCAGTTGTCGATGGCGAAGGACATCGCGCGCTCCGCTTCGATCCCGAGCGCGATGGCGAGGGCGGCGCGGATCGAGCCGCCATGGCCGATGGCGACGATGTCGCGGCCGCGATGGGCGGCGGTGAGACGCGCCACGGCCGCGCCGACGCGCGCCATCACATCGAGAAAGCTTTCGCCGTCCGGCGGCCGTTCGCTCGCCGGCCAGAGCCCGAAATCATCGTGGGCGACGCCGCGCAGCGCGTTCAGGTCGTCATGGGTGAGGCCATGCCAGGTTCCCACATGCTGCTCGGCGATGTCGGGTTCGATGAGGCAGTCGGGCGCGCCCGTGCTTGCGCGGGCTGCAAAGATCGCAGCCGCGGTGTTGCGCGCGCGCCGCAGATGGCTCGTCACCAACACGGGCTCGGCCGGCAGAAGGCCCGCCAGCGCGGCGAAGGTGGCGGTATCCGAGAGATCGGCGGGATAATCCTCCTGGCCGTAGATGCGGCCGCCATGGCCGGTCGCCGGCGCGTGCCGGATCCACCACCAACGGGTCACCGTCGCGGCCATGGCGATGTCAGTCGAGGGCGACCAGGGCGAGCAACATGGCGATCTCGCTGCCCTGCTGCACGGCGCCCAGCACGTCGCCGGTGACGCCGCCGATCTGCTGCCGCGCCAGCCAAGCGACCGCCCAGGCGACGGCAGCGCCGGCGACCACGGCCACGGCGCCATCGAGGCCGGCGAGCGCCAGAGCGATGAGGCCGCCGAGACCGAGCGCCCACAGCATCGTCGCCTGGGTCGGCCGTCCCGCCGATGCCGCCAGGCCGTCGCTGCGCGCCAGCGGTGCGCGCTGCATGACCGCGACGATGAGGGCGCGCGAAGCCGCCTGGCACAGGATCAAGGCGGCGACGGCGTCGGCATTGTCATCGAACGATGCCAGCGCGACGATGCGGGCGGCGAGCGCCAGCACCAGGGCGACAACGCCATAGGTGCCGATCCGGCTGTCGCGCATGATCTGGAGCTTGCGCTCGCGCTCGCCGCCGCCGCCGAAGCCATCGGCCGTGTCGGCGAGGCCGTCCTCATGCAGGGCGCCGGTCACCGCTACCGTGGCGGCGACCGCGATGAGGGCGGCGAGCAGCGGCGGCAGGTCGAGGGCGATGGCGACGGCGTAGACGATAGCGCCGACCAAGCCGATGCCGAGTCCGACCAGCGGGAAACAGCGGGCCGCGCGGGCGAGCGCCGATAGGCCGCCGGTATCGCCCAACCGGATCGGCAGCCGCGTGAGGAACGCGGTGGCGATCTTCAGGTCCGTCCACCAGGCGCCGAAGTCCGGTGGCCAGCCGTAGTCCGAACCTTGCGTGTCGTTGCTCATGGTCTCGCGTCCATCCAACGATTTATCCAGGGCGATAAGAAAAAGCTCCCCCTCCCCTTGCGGGAGGGGGCTGGGGGAGGGGTTCGCGCCGGCAGGCGCGCATGAATTCGCTCGTACGAATTCCGGGCGTGAATTGCAGTGACCAGATTGCGCTGGCCGTAACGACGCGGCCGGCATCCGATTCCATCGCCGGTGCGTCGGTGAGATCGGACTCGAGGCGCGCTCCCGCGCGCAGCCCCTCCTCCAACCCCCTCCCGCAAGTGGAAGGGGAGTTCTTTTTTGGCGTTCCACCGAGACGTGTGCATGCCATGCCGCCCCAACGAATCACTTGCCTCCGCCGGTCGAATCGGGCGCTTATCGGCGGCCCTGCGGATCGGCGCTTATAGGATATTCCGCGGCGGTCAGAAAGCGGCGCGGGTGGGAGAGAGAGGGAAACGTCGGGCGATGTCGGAATTCATCGATCTCAGCCACGACTTCGCCGACGGCATGCCCGGATTCACGGCGACCTTGCCGGACGGCTCCCGGCTCCGTTGCACCGCCCGCATCCGCCCGCTCATCACCCACGCGCAGTCGCGCCAAAGCTTCGACGGGAAGGCCGAGTTCGAACTGACCGAGGCCAGCTTTCCGACGTCGATCGGCACCTACATCGATTCGCCCTTTGTGCGCCATCGCGATCGCCGCGATGTCGGAGCGCTCCGGATCGAGGAGCTGGTGCTGCCGGGCGTCATGATCGATCTCGCTCACCTTGCGGCAGGTGCTGCAGCAGAGATCGAAGATCTTCGACGCGGCGCCGGCGGCGCGCTCGATGTCGCCGGCAAGGCGGTGCTCTGCCGCTTCGGCCGGGACCGCTTGTGGGGGCGGGACGACTACTTCGCCGCCTATCCTTTCCTGTCGCGCGCGGCGCTGCGCGCGCTGATGGATGGCGGTGCGCGGCTCGTCGGCGTGGATACCTGGAACGTCGACGATAACAAGGACGCCGAGCGGCCGGCCCATAGCTGGCTGCTGGCGCGCGATATCTTCATCGTGGAGAATCTGTGCAATCTCGCCGCCCTCGGCGCGGCGCCGTTCCGGTTCTTCGCCGTTCCGATCAAGGCGCGGGGCGCCGCCTCGATGCCGATCCGCGCCTTCGCAGAGGTGACATGACCATGAACAAGGCTCGAAAGCCGATTGCCACGCTCGACGAGGTGCGGGCGCTCCTGGCCGAATTCCCGACGGCCGATCTCGAGGCCGCCAGTCGCACGGCGACGCGCGAGGCAGTGCTCACCAAGCCCGCCGGCGCGCTCGGCCGGCTCGAGGAGATCACGATCTGGCTGGCCAGTTGGCAGGGCCGCCACCCGCCGCAGATCGAGCGGCCGCGCGCCTGCGTGTTTGCCGGCAATCACGGCGTCGCCGCCCGCGGCGTGTCGGCCTTTCCGGCCTCGGTGACGGCGCAGATGGTGCAGAACTTCGTCGCCGGCGGGGCCGCCATCAATCAGCTGTGCAAGGCCGCCGACGCCGAACTGCGGGTCTACGAGATGGTGCTCGACCGGCCGACGGCGGACTTCACGGTCGAGCCGGCCATGAGCGAGGAGGACTGCGCCAAGGCCATGGCCTACGGCATGATGGCCGTGGAGCCGGGGATAGACCTCCTCTGTCTCGGCGAGATGGGCATCGCCAATACGACCAGCGCGGCGGCGCTGGCGCACGCCCTCTTCGGCGGCAGTGCGGCGGACTGGACCGGCCCGGGCACGGGAGTCGCCGGCGCGGCGTTGCAGCGCAAGACCGAGGTGGTGGCCGCCGGCGTGGCCCTGCATCGACCGGCCGCGCGCGACTCCTTCGACATCTTGCGCCGGCTCGGCGGGCAGGAGCTGGCGGCCATCTGCGGCGCCGTAATGGCGGCGCGGCTGGCGCGCACGCCCGTGCTGCTCGACGGCTTCGCCTGCACGGCGGCGGCGGCGGTGCTGCATGCCGCGGATTCGCATGCGCTCGATCACTGCCTGGTCGCCCACGTCTCGGCCGAGCCCGGCCATCGCCGGCTGCTGCAGGCGATCGGCAAGCGCGCGCTGTTCGATTTCGGCATGCGGCTGGGCGAGGCCTCGGGCGCGGCGCTGGCGATCCCGATCCTGAAGGCCGCGATCGCCTGCCACACGGGCATGGCGACGTTTTCAGAAGCCGGCGTCAGCGGAAAGGTGGAGTAGAAGGGACTAGCTTGC
Source organism: Dongiaceae bacterium (assembly GCA_041482855.1). Taxonomy (GTDB): domain Bacteria; phylum Pseudomonadota; class Alphaproteobacteria; order Dongiales; family Dongiaceae; genus JBGPEQ01. The sequence goes on from JBGPEQ010000197.1 coordinate 6,914, forward strand.
GGCCTTGAACCACAGAGACACAGAGGCACGGAGATGCACAGAGAAGGAAGGAACCTGCGGATTAACGCAGATCAAAGGAGATGAACGCAGACTGATCAATCGCGCGCCGATGGCGCGAAGAAATTCTCATGGGCGTCTGTCTGTTTTAATCTGCGGCTCAAATCCTATCTGCGGTCTCCGTGAACCTCTGTGCCTTTGTGTCTCTGTGGTTCAAGGCCGCACACT
>JBGPEQ010000198.1:0-7131 GCA_041482855.1 Dongiaceae bacterium
CCTGGCGCGCCTCCATCATCCCGATCGTCGCCATTCCCGTCTCGCTGATCGGCACCTTCGCGGTGCTGTACGCGCTCGGCTTCTCGCTCAACAACCTGTCGCTGTTCGGGCTCGTGCTGGCGATCGGCATCGTCGTCGACGATGCCATCGTCGTGGTCGAGAACGTCGAGCGCAGCCTGCGACTGGGCATGTCCCCGAAGGAGGCGGCGCATCGCACCATGGACGAGGTCGGCGGCGCCCTCATCGCCATCGCCATTGTGCTGTCGGCGGTGTTCATCCCGGCCGCCTTCATACCGGGCATCGCCGGCCAGTTCTTCCGCCAGTTCGCGGTCACCATCGCCTCCGCCACCGTCATCTCCTGCTTCCTGTCGCTAACGCTCAGCCCGGCGATGTGCGCCATCCTGTTCAAGCCGCATACGGCGCATCCTGCCCGGCCCGCGCTGCTGGCGCGCCCGTTCCACGCCTTCTTCCGTGGCTTCAATTGGGGGTTCGACAAGCTCTCGCTCGGCTATGGCGGCGCCACCCGCCGGCTGGTTCGCTTCAGCGTCCTCATGCTCGTCGTCTATGCCGGCTTGATCGCGTTGACCGGCTGGCAGTTCGCGCACACGCCCACGGGCTTCATCCCGCAGCAGGACCAGGGCTACCTCATCACGGTCATCCAGCTGCCGCCCGGCAGTTCGCTCGAGCGCACCGACGCGGTCGTCCGCCGCACCGCCAAGCTCATGCTGGAGACGCCGGGCATCACCCATGTCGTGCCGTTCGCCGGCTTCGACGGTGCCACCTTCACCAACGCCCCCGATTCCGGCGTGATCTTCTCGGCCCTGGCGCCGTTCTCGGATCGGGTGGAGCAGGGCCTCTCCGCCGGCCATATCCTGGGCGACTTGACGAAGCGCCTGAGCAGTATTCAGGACGCCTTCATCATCACCATCCCGCCGCCGTCGGTGCGCGGTATGGGCAACGCCGGCGGCTTCAAGATGATGGTGCAGGACAAGCGCGGGCGCGGCCTCGAGGCCCTGGAGGCCGCCAACCAGGACATGGTCGGGGCCGCCAACCAGACGCGCGGCATCGTCGGCGCCTTCTCGCTCTTCAACACGCGGACGCCGAAGATTTTCGCCGACATCGACCGCGTACGCGCGGAGATGCTGGGGGTTCCGGCCGACAAGGTGTTCGAGACGTTGGAGGTCTATGTCGGCTCGGCCTTCGTCAACGAGTTCAATCTCCTGGGGCGCACCTATCGCGTGACGGCGCAGGCCGACGGCCAGTTCCGGCAGGACATCCGCACCATCGCCGACCTCAAGACCCGCAACGAGCGCGGCGCCATGGTGCCGATCGGCGCCGTCACCACGTTCCGCGACCTCACCGGCCCCTACCGGGTGACGCGCTACAACCTGTTCCCGGCCGCCGAGATCCAGGGCAACACCCCGCCGGGCTTTTCCACGGGTCAATCGCTGGCGGCGATGGAGAAGCTGGCGGCGGAGCGCCTGCCCGACGGCTTCGGCTATGAATGGACCGAGCTCGCCTATCAGGAGAAGCTGGCGGGCGGCACTGGCCTGCTGGTATTCGCGGCCGCCGTGGTGTTCGTGTTCCTGGCGCTGGCCGCGCAATATGAAAGCTGGAGCCTGCCCTTCGCCGTCATCCTGATCGTGCCGATGTGTCTTCTGGCGGGCGTCACCGGGCTCCAGCTCCGCAACCTCGGCGTCGATATCCTCGGCCAGATCGGCTTCGTGGTCCTCGTCGGCCTCGCCGCCAAGAACGCCATCCTCATCGTCGAGTTCGCCAAGCAGGCCGAGGAGCGCGGCGTCGATCGCTTCGCCGCCGCGGTCGAGGCCGCGCGCACGCGCCTGCGCCCGATCCTGATGACGTCCCTAGCCTTCATCCTGGGCGTCGTGCCGCTGGTGATCGCCACCGGGGCCGGCGCCGAGATGCGCCAGTCGCTCGGCACCGCCGTGTTCAGCGGCATGCTCGGCGTCACCTTCTTCGGGTTGTTCCTGACGCCGGTCTTCTACGTCGTGATGCGCTGGGCCTCCACCCGCTTTCGCGCCGCCCGCGGGCATGGCGTGGCAGTACCCGCGCCCGCGGAGTGAACGCCACTGCAAGACCATCCCGCGTCCTTCGACAAGCTCAGGATGAGGGGACAATCTTGGTGGCTCGAAGAAAGACCCTCATCCTGAGCTTGTCGAAGGACGCACAGCGCCGATCCCAGGCGACGGCGCTCAACTGCCCGTGAGCTCTGCCACGAACGCCCGGAAATTGCGCAGATAGAATTCGACATCGTCGGCGCTGGCCGCGAATGACACCGTCGGGCCGGCGGTGATCACCGATTCCCAGACGCCCCGGTTCGCCATGTAGAGCCGCAGCAGTTGATGCACGTCGGGCCGAGCCCGGGCGCGCGCGGCAGCGGCGGTGCGCAGTAAATCGGGGCCATAGTTGAAGCCGGCGCGGCAGAACAGCCGCTGCGCCCGCCAGTCGAGGCCGGCCGCGCGATAGGCGGCCTCGATGCCGTCGGCCAGCTGCGCGCCCAGCGCATTCGCCCGCGCATAAGCCGCCGGCGTCAGCACCTGCTCGAGGGTCGCGCGCGCCGCCGCCATCGACAGCGCGTTGCCGAAGAGCGTGCCGCCGGTGGCGATGCCGCCGACCGATTCCGCCGGTGCTCCCGGCAGCGCCGGCGCCGCCTCCAGATGGCGCGCCAGCGCCGCGCTCACGCCGTAGGCGCCGATCGGCACGCCGCCGCCCAGGCACTTGCCGAGCCCGAGGGCGTCGCACTCGAGCCCCCATTCGCCGACCAGCCCGGCAGGGCCGGCCACGAACGTATGCGCCTCATCGTAGGCGAGCAGCGTGCCGGCGGCCTTGGTGAGCGCGCGCAGTCCGGCATGGAACCCGTCATCCGGCAGCACCACGCCCACATTGGTGAGCGCCGGCTCGACCATCACCAGCGCGACGTCGCGCGGCGCCAGCGCCCGCTCGACCGCGGCCAGGTCGTTGTAGTCGACCATCCTGGCGCGCCGCGCCGGCTCGGCCGGCAGGCCCGCCATCTCCGGCTGCACCCGGCCGTCCTGCACGACCACCAGGGTATCCTCGATATGGCCGTGATACTTGCCGTCGAACATGAGAATCTTTTCCCGCCCGGTGGCGTGGCGGGCGAGGCGGATGAGCTCCGCATTGGCGCCGGAGGCCGAGAGCGTGAACTGCCAGCAGGGCAGGGGATAGCGGCGCGCCAGCTCCTCGGCCACGGCGATGGCGTCCTCCGTGGGCAGCAGGAACTGGCTGCCGCGCCGCATCCGCTCGGCCACGGCCGCGACGACCGCGGGCGGGCCGAAGCCGCCGTTCATGCTGAGGTCGGCGACGTTCATGTCGAGATAGCGATGGCCGTCGACGTCGCTGAACCAGGCCCCGGCGCCTTCCGCCACGAACATCGGCGGGTGCTGGTATATCGCGGTCATCCAGCCCATGGGCACGCCGCGCGCCATCGAGCGCCGGGCGCGCGCCAGCAGCTCGGCCGAGCGCGGCCGCAGCGCCGCGAAGCGCGCCGCCTCGCGCTCGCTCAGACGGGCGATATGAGCCGGATCGGGATTGCGCATCGGCGATCATTTCCGCTTGCTTCGGTATTCGCGCGTCTCCGGACTGCATCAGCGTGGTGCGTCCTTCGACAGGCTCAGGATGAGGGGAAATCTTTGTGGCACAAAGAAAAACCCTCATCCTGAGCCTGTCGAAGGACGCCCGCCGCCGATCCAAGTCTGTGGCAATCGATTCCCGCAGGCGGGCAACAGGAAAGGCTTGACGATGATGAGAATGAGAATGATTATCAATCATATTGAGAAGAGACGGAGGCCGCCCATGGCGTTGACTGAGCTGGAAGACGATTTCACGGCCATGTGGTCCGCCCTCGACCTGACCTTGGCCGAGCAGATCGTGGTTTGGAGCCTGCGACGCTACAAGGCCGGCGAGGCGCGGCTGGAGATGCTGGCGGCCACCTATCGCCAGGTCTTCGGCCTGGCCGGGGTGGAGTGGGCGCTGGCGTCCTTCGGCCGCCTGATCGCGGTGATCGAGCGCCACAGCCGGCGTCGCGGCGCCCCGGCCGGGCTCGACCGCCTCCATCTGTCGCCGACGGAAAGCTGTGTGCTCCGCCTGGTCATGGCTGCGCAGATGGGGGATGACGGCACGGCCGATGCCGTGGCCGCCTGGCTGGTCACGCGCGCCGGCCATGCGGCGCTGGTCGAGTCGGCGCAGGATTTCTCCGCCTGCCTCGCCGTGGCCGGCCAGCAGCTGGCGGGCGACGATGCCGCGGGCCTGTTCGCCGTCAGGGAGTGCACCCGCGGCCTGGACGAGCCCGAGTTGCCCTCCGTCACGCGCGCCGCCGACCTCAAGCCCGACGAAACCCTGCTGCTGCAGGCGATCCGCGTCTGGGTCTCCTGCGCCAAGGAGAATCGCTGCGGCGGTCCGGAGCTGACGGAGCATTTGGCCGCGAACGGCGCCGCCAATGCGGGCCCCAGCCTGCACGGCATCCTCTACAACTCCGCGGTGGCGGCGACGCGCCCGATCGACGTGCGTTGCCGCCGCTGTCCCAACCTGTCGCCGGATGAGGCGCGTCTGCTGCACGCCGTCGCCTGCGGTCAGCGCGGCTTGACGGCGCGCGCCGCCGCGCTGCTGGCGGATTGGCTGCCGTCCGCCGCCGTCCGCCTGACCATCGACGCCGTCATCGGCGCCGGTCGGGAGTTGAGCGCATCCGGTGTCGCGCTCCCCCGGCGAGCCTGGGACTTCGCGGCGCTCGAGCGCCTGTCGGCGCCGCCGCCGCAATTCGGCGAGCCCGCGAGCCGGGTGCTGCACTGAGATGGATGCATTGCGGTCCGTTGCGGTCGTGCATCCCGCCTTTGCGCGCTCGCAGCGCTGGCCGATACTGACCGTCGGGCAGGCGCTGGAGTTGGCGCTGCTCGGGATCACCATGGCGCAGCCGCTCGCGCTCGATCGCATCGCCGGGCTGCTGCAGCGCATCGCCTGCCCGCTGTTGCAGCCCACGGCCGACGTCATCGAGAGCCGGTTGCAGTATCTGGCGCGGCGCGGGCTCCTGTCCATCGCGGTCGCCGGAACCGCCCCGGCTGTCGCCCGCCGCACGGCCGCCGGCGTTCGCCATCTGCGTCAGCTGCTGCGCACGGCCGGGCCGCCGCGCGGTGCCACGCACCATGACCTCGTGTTCATGCTGAAGGCCTGTCTGCTCGATCTGCTGGCCGACGGCGATCGCGCCGCGGTGATCGACGAGTTGCACCTGGATCTGCGTTCGGCCCTCGCCGTCGCCGAACACGCGGCCGGCCATTGCCGCTCCACCAGCCCCTTCGCCCGTCGCTGGCTCGACCGCCAGGTCTCCCGCCTGCGCGACGACCTCGCCTGGCTCGACGGCCTCACCGCGTTTGCGGCCTTGAACCACAGAGGCACGGAGCCACAGAGGACCACAGAGAAGATTGAAACTGCAGATGAACGCCGATGAACGCAGATGGCTTTTTCGCGCGCCGAAGGCGCGCATGAATCCCTATCGGCGTATATCGGCGTTCATCTGCGGTTCTGATCTTGTCTGTCCTTCTCTGTGAACCTCTGTGTCTCCGTGCCTCTGTGGTTCAAGGCCACGAGACTGGCTCGCTGAGGAGAAGGCGTCTATCCCGCCTTGTCCCACCGGCAGGTCAGCTTTAACTCCGCCGCCGTATTCCCGACCGTGGCGAGACAGGCGGGCTCCTTGCCCGGCGGAATCGAGACTGCGATGCGCGTCGTGTAGTTGATGCCGCCGCTGCCGGGCACGCGCTCGGAGTTCATGCGCACGATGTTGGCGCCGTAGCCGACGAATGCCTCCGACAGCCGCGCGATCAGCCCGGGGCTATCGGGCCCGGTGATCTCGATGCGATGGGTGATGTGGCCGGAGGGCCCATGCACGGGCTTGAACGAGAAGTCGGTCACCGTCAGTCGGGCGTCCCGCAGTTCCGCCAGGTCCTTCAGTTCGTCCTCGACCTGGCCGAGCGAGAGGTCGTCGGGCACCTCGCACACGGTCGTGAACTCCGCCCCGGTGCCCAGCACGGCAAAAGTCGTATCGCCCAGATTGGCCCCGAGATCGAACAGCCGCCCGGTGATCGCCGCGATCAGCCCGGTACGATCCTCGCACAGAATGGAAATGAGCGCCGTCTTCGCCATGACCTCCCCATCATGGCGCAATCCCGTGCCCCAACACAACCCGCCGCTCAGAGAAGAAAGATTCACCGCAGAGACGCGGAGACGCAGAGAAGAGGATTTGAACCGCAGATGAACACAGATGAACACGGATGATACCCCGCGCCGAAGGCGCAGTAATTTTCTATCTGTGTTCATCTGCGTTCATCTGCGGTTCCAATCGACAAGGCCCCTCGCATCCAGAAGGGGGCTCGCGGTCGGCTCGCTCTCTCGGCGCCTCTGCGTCTCTGCGGTGAATCCTCATCGTTAACCATCCCGCGCGACGTTTTTTTTCACCCCCGGCATTTCCGCCACATTCCGCCGGCAATCAGGTTGAACGGGGCGCAACCGGCGTCCCCCCGATCAACAAGCCCGGAGAACGAACCATGTCGACGCGTTTGGGTCTGCTGTCCCTGTTCACCATCCTGGTCCCCTGCGGCCAACTGTTCGCCGCCGATCTGCCGGTCACGGCGCCGATCAAGGCCGTCACCGTCTTCCCCGACCGCGCCGAGGTCACGCGCGTGGTCGATGTCAGCCTGCCCGCCGGCGCCACCACCCTCGTCATCGACAACCTGCCGGCCAGCCTGTTCCCCGAATCCGTGCGGGTGAGCGGCGAGGGCGGCCAGGACGTCGTCATCGGCTCGGTCGAGACCAAGCCGTTCTACGCCGATGCCGCCGTCAGCGAGCAGGAGCGCCAGCTGCAGGCCGCGATCGTGGAGCTGCAGGATCGCCGCCGCAGCGCCGAGGACCGCATCGCCTCACTGCAGGTGCAGCTCGATTTCATTTCCACCATCGGCCGCGACATGCCGGCGACGGCGAACGACGAGATCCAGCGCGGCAGCATGGACCCGGCAAAGTGGCAGGCGGCCTGGACGGCCATGAGCGGCGGTGCCGCCGAGGCCCGCGCCGGCATGCGCGCCGCCGAGATCGAGATGCGCGACATCG
>JBGPEQ010000199.1:0-7120 GCA_041482855.1 Dongiaceae bacterium
CGACACCCTGGGCGTGCTGCTCAAGTACCAGGACGATATCGCCAAGATCCGCGGCAGCGAGGCGGCCAGTATCCTCGATCAGGTCAAGACGGAGCTGGCGGCGGCGCGCTGACGGCTACGGCAATCCCTCCTTGCCGCCTCGATTCGCCAGCAGGGTCCGCACGGCCGCCACGAGTTGGCTGCCCGTGAACGGCTTCGGCAGGGTCTGGTCGGCGCCGAAAGATTCGGCGAAGCGGAGGAGTTGCGTTTCGCCGCCGCCGGCACCGCCGCCGGAGATGGCCAGAATGCGAATATCCGGGAATCGCTGCCGCGCCTCGCGGATCGTTTCCAGCCCCTCCTGTTCTGCCATGAGGATATCGGTGATGATGGCATCCACCGCCGTAGTGTCGAGCAGCTCTATGCCGAGGCGCCCGTTGCTCGCCGTGACGACCTCGAACCCAGCCGTTTGCAGCATGTCGGTCAGGGCGGCGCGTACGAGGTTGTCGTCGTCGATGACCAGGAGACGTGTTGAGATCGCATTCTTCATGCTGCTTCGCCGCGCGCGATTCGCGACCCTCCGGCCGGGCTATGCCGTACCCAGTATATCCCGAATCTTGTGCGCCAGGTCTCCCTTGGAGAATGGCTTGGCCAGCAGGTCGCTGCCGGTGCCCTGGACGCCCCCCGGCCCAAAGGCGTTCTCCGCGTAGCCGGACATGTAGAGAACGCGAATGCCAGGCAGCCGCTTGGCTGCTTCGCGCGCGAGGGCGGGGCCATTGAGCTTGCCCGGCATGATGACGTCCGTCAGCAGAACGGCGATCTCCACGTGCTGCTCGACCATCTTCAGTCCCGACGCCCCGTCGGCCGCCGCAAGTACTCGGTAGCCCAAGCTCTGCAGCATGGCCACGATCGTGCCGCGGACGGAGGCGTCGTCCTCGACAACGAGTATGGTCTCCTGTCCTGCGGGCGCCAGTTCGGGAATGGCGGACTTGACGCGTCCGCCCTCGCCCGTCGACCCGCCCGCGGGCAGGTGGATCTTGACGGTCGTGCCGAGCCCCACCTCGCTGTAGATGCGGACGTGACCGCCGGACTGCTTGACAAAGCCATACACCATGCTCAACCCAAGGCCGGTGCCCTTGCCCACCTCCTTGGTCGTGAAGAACGGATCGAACGCGCGAGCGAGTACGTCCGGCGTCATTCCGGTGCCGGTATCGCTCACCAGAAGTGCGGCGTATCGTCCGGGCGCGATCTCCGTTCCCTGCCAGTTGACCGTCTCGTCGAATTCCTGATTGGCAGTCTCGATGGTCAGCGTACCGCCGCCCGGCATCGCATCTCGGCCGTTGACGGCGAGATTGAGCACGGCCGACTCGAGCCAGGTCGGGTCAACTCGGACGGGCCACAAATCGGCTGCTAGCTGCACGCGAATGGTTATGGATTCACCGAGCGCCCGCCGCAGCAACTCGCCCATACTCGCGACGCATTCATTCAGATTCACGATCCGTGGCGCAAGCATCTGCTGGCGCGCGAAGGCAAGCAGACGCTGGGTCAGGTCGGCGCCGCGCTTGGCTGCCTCGGTCGCCAACCGGACGCGCGCAACACTTTGCGCATCGTCGCCGACGGAATGCTCGAGCAGCTCCAGGCTGCCGAGGATGACCGTCAGGAGATTGTTGAAATCATGCGCCACCCCGCCCGTGAGCTTGCCGACCGCGTCCATCTTCTGGGCTTGCGCCAGCTGCTGCTCGCGCGACTTGCTTTCCGTGATATCGAAAATGAACCCGAAACCAACGCGGCTGCCGTCGTCGCGCGCCTCGACCTTGATGATATCGCGCACCCACACGACCTGACGATCCGGCCGCAATACGCGATATTCGAAGTACTCGTCGCGCGGACCTTCATTGAACGATGCCGCGTGCTGGCGGGCCGCCTCCCGATCCTCCGGCAGGATCATCGACAGCCATTGTTCCTCATACTTGAGCCCGTCGGGGTGGACGCCCAGCATGCGTTCGATCTGCGGCCCGACATAAAGGAACCGCCGCGAATCGATGTCCCAGGTTTAGGGCACGACATCGGACGACTCGACCAGATGGCGGAAACGTCGCTCGCTCTGCTCGAGCGCGAGCTCCGATCGGCGGCGGTCGGTGATGTCCAGTCCAACGCTGACGACGTAGCGGATTCTTCCTTCACCGTCCCTGATGGGCGCTCGGATGCCGATCCAGCTGCTGAGCTGACCGTCTGCACCGCGGTAGTCTGTTTCGTAGAATCGGTGCGTCTGGCCGGTCTCGGCCACCATCCGATCGCGCTCCTCGATCGCGCGCAGGTACTCTGCGGGGTACACGTCAGCCACCGATCGGCCCTCGAACCACTCGATCGGCCGTCCCAGGTAGTGCGCCTGATAGGCATTGACGATGACATAGCGGCCATTCAGATCCTTGACGGTCACGGTTGCCGGCATCGCATCTATGATGGCCCGCAGCAGGCTCTGGCTTTCGCGAACGGTCGCCTCCGCCTTTTTTCGATCGGTAATATCGAGGCCGACACTGACGACATGTTGCACGCGGCCCGTATCGTCGCGGAGCGGCACGCGGGCGGACAGCCACGTCGTCTCCTGGCCGTCGGCATCCGTGTAGACCTCTTCGTGATAGCCGGTGGCGACGCCGGTCGCGATGACCTCCTTCTCCCGCTGCTGCTCTTCTGTCGCGTATGCACGTGGCAGGAACTCATCAGTCCGGCGCCCCAAGAACCAATCGGGAGGCCGGCGGTGGTATCTGACAAATTCAGCATTCACCAGCACATGGCAGTGCGCTGAGTCCCTTACGCTGATGAGCGCCGGTACCGCATCCATCACGGCCTGCAGCAGCGCCTGACTTTCTCGCGCACGCCGCTCGGCCCGCCGGCGTTCCGAAATGTCGAGTCCGACACTGACGATATACTTCACTATTCCCCGGTCATCGCGGAGCGGCACTTTTCTCGCCAGCCAGGTGCTCGATTGCCCGGAGTGATCGCGATACTCCTCCTCAAAGAGGGGCGTCGCTTCGCCGGTAGCGATCAGGAGATGCTCGCGCTCGCGGACCTGCCGAGCATACGCCTCGGGAAACACATCGTCGGCGCGCTTGCCGATCAGCCATCCCGCCGGCTGGCCCGCCTGGACCGCCATGTCGGCATTCACGAGGACATAGCGGCCCTCGACATCCTTGACATGGATCGTCATTGGTACGGCGTCGATGATGGCTCCGAGCAGATTCCGGCTCTCTCGCACCGCCGATTCATTCTGCTTCCGCTCGGTGATATCGAGCGAGACGCTGACGACGTATTGCGGCAATCGTGACTCGATCCGGATCGGAACATCGGTCGAGAGCCAGCTCGTCTGACGACCATCGGCTTCCGTGTAGACTTCCTCGTAGGACTCGACAGGTCGCTCACCGCGGAGCGTGCGACTATCCCGCTCTCGCAACTGCTGGGCATAGACCGGGCTGTGGACATCTTCGATGGATTTGCCGGGGAACCAGCCTGCGGGATGACCGTGGTAAGCCGCGCAATGCGCATTGACGAAGACATATCGACCCTCGGAGTCGGTGACGCTGACCAGGGCTGGAACGGCGTCGACGACGGCCTGAAGGAGGCCTTCGCTGTGCCGTGACGCGGCCTCCGCTCGCACGCGTTCCGTAATGTCGAGATCGATCGTGACGACATGCGTGACGACGCCTGATTCGTCCCGAATCGGCGCCTTGCGTTCAACCCAGGTCCGCAGGCTGCCGTATCTGTCGGGCGCTTCGATCTGCTCAACCTCCAGCGGCTCGCCACTCTCGATTACTGTCCGATCGCGGGCCGCGATCCGCGCCGCGACCTCCGGCGCGAACATGTCCGCAAGCATTCTGTCCGTGAACCAAGGCACAGCCTGCCCGTGATAGTCCGCCTCGTACCCGTTGACCAAGACAAAGCGGCCGTCGCGATCCTTCACCGTTATGGCGGCGGGAATGGCGTCGATCACCGCCCGCAGCAAGGACTGACTCCGGCGTAGCGCCTCCTCCGTCCGCCGGTCCCCCGTGATATCCTGCACGATCCCGATCAGCGCGACCGCCTCATCGCCAGGACCGAATTCCGGCTGCACCTCAATGCGGCATTGGATCGCTCGGCCGTCGCCGCGGAATGCCCGAACCTCGCAGTTGCGCGCGCGCTTGTCCGTGCCCGCGGTTCGCAGCATCTCGCGAAAACGCTGGCGATCGTCGGCGTGCAACATTGCCACCAAAGCTGCGAGGCTCGGGGCCGCTTGCTTTCGATCGACGCCGAGCAGGCGGCAAAGTCCGTCGGTCCAGGCAACGGCCGCCGCACCCACGACCCACCGAAAGCCGCCGAATTGCCCGTTCGTTGCTGGCTCGTCGCGTTGCGCCGGCTGTTCCGACATCGCCCCTCTCATTGCCGCAGCAATTCGGGCACCGGCGACAGGTTTCCGCCGCCATTTCCGGCGCGCTGCAGCGCTCACACTCGCGCGGATCGGATCCGTCGACGCCGCTGTCGCATCGAGTGCGCACTACCGCAGCGCCGTCGGACCGGAGCAGCCTCATCCCGGACAAGCGTGCGCCGTCCCCACGGGGGGAGTGCGGACCGCCATCGGGCACGGGGCGACAACAAGGTCGCCATCGGCGCCCGCGGCGGACAACGAGAGGGCGGCAGTCAACGCTGCCGGGGTCTGGGCCGTATCCAAACTAGCATACTTATGCTCCTTTCGCAGACGCGATGGGCGTACTTGCGCGACTGCGCCGTCATCCTATGCTGCAGCAGATCGAAGACGATTTCGCGATCAATAGTTCTTGCAATGTTCTAGAAGGCCCAGAGCGCCGAACGACATGCCCGCCTTACCCAGCAACTCCCGTGAGGACGCGCAGTCCCGACATTTGCGGACTGGCGGTCGCTTGGCCGAAAACATCATGCATTTTGCCCGCACGCTGCGCGCGGCCGGGCTGCCTGTGGGACCCGGTAGAGTCCTCGACGCCATCCGGGCAGCCGAGACGGTGGGCATCGGAAACCGGCAAGACTTCTACTGGGCCCTGCACGCCACGCTGGTGAACCGTCGCGAGCAGCAGGAGATTTTCGACCAGGCGTTCCACATCTTTTGGCGCAATCCCCGCCTGCTCGAACGCGCCATGGCCATGCTGTTGCCGCAGCTGCGCGGCAGGGCCGAGTCTGGCGAGGACCAGGCCGAGATGAGCCGTCGTCTTGCCGAAGCCCTCGCGCGGGAGCGCGGCGGCGACGGCGCGGGCGAAGAGGAGCAGGAGGAAAAGGTCGAAATCGACGCGGTCATGACCTATTCCGACCGCGAGCTGCTGCAGAAAATGGATTTCGAGAAAATGTCGGCCGCGGAGATTGCCAAGGCCAAGAGGTTGGTCGCCAACATGCGCCTACCGATCATGGAGCTGCCCACCCGGCGTTTCCGCCCCGATCCGCTCGGCCGCCGTATCGACATGCGGGCCAGCCTGCGCGCCGCGCTGCGCTCCGCCGACAGCATCCCGCTGCGCCGGCGCATCCCGCGTCGCCGCCACCCGCCTCTGGTCATCCTGTGCGACATCTCCGGCTCCATGAGCCGCTACTCCCGCATCATCCTCCACTTCATGCACGCCATCACCAACGACCGCGACCGCGTCTACACCTTCTTGTTCGGCACGCGCCTGACCAACGTGACCCGCTATCTTCGCCACAAGGACATCGACGTCGCGCTGGAGAAGGTCGGCCAGACCGTGGATGACTGGTCCGGCGGCACGCGCATCGGCAAATGCCTGGCCGATTTCAACAACCAATGGTCGCGCCGGGTGCTGGGCCAGGGCGCCATCCTGCTGTTCATCAGCGACGGTCTCGACCGCGACGCGGGCGAAGGCCTGGCCAAGGAGATGGAGCGCCTGCACAAGTCCTGCCGTCGGCTGATCTGGCTCAACCCGCTCTTGCGCTACGAGGGCTATGAACCAAGATCAATGGGTGCGCGCACGATCATGCCCCACGTCGACGAGTTCCGCCCCGTGCACAGCCTGGAAAGTCTAGCCGACCTCACGCGCGTCCTGAGTGCGCCCGGCCGGCGCCGGCTCGAAGCGAAGAGCGAGTGGGTCGAGGTACTCCAGGCATGATGACAACAAGGAGTCCGGATCGATGACAGCCTACCGCGATGACATCCTGGAACAGGCCGCCGCGTGGCGGACGCAAGGCAAGGGCGTGGCGATCGCCACCGTCGTGACCACTTGGGGTTCCTCGCCCCGCCCCGTGGGCAGCCAACTCGCCGTGGACGATAGCGGGGCCATGATCGGCTCGGTCTCCGGCGGCTGCATCGAGGGCGCCGTGGTGCATGAGGCACTCGCGGCCATCAAGGATGGCAAGCCGCGGCTGCTCGATTTCGGCGTCACCAACGAGCAGGCCTGGGAGGTCGGGCTGGCCTGTGGCGGCAAGGTGCAGGTCTATGTCGAGGCCCTGCAATGAAGCACGCCATACTCGAGCGCCTGCTCAAGGACCGGGCCGCGAAGCACGCGGTCGCGCTGGTGACGGAGCTGCAATCCGGCGCGCAGGCGCTGGTGTACCCGCAAGAGGTGTTCGGCGATTTCGCGCTTGATGGCGAGGCCCTCGTCCGCATCCGCCAGGCCCTGGAGGCTGACGAAAGCGGCACGCTCGAGCTGGGCGGCAAGCGCCTGTTCCTGCAGGTCCAGAATCCGCCGCTGCGTCTCATCATCATCGGCGCTGTGCATATCGCGCAGACCCTGGCGCCCATGGCCGCCTTGGCCGGCTATTCCGTCACCATTATCGATCCGCGCCGCGCCTTTGCAACCGACACACGTTTTCCCGACGTGAAGCTCATTGGAGAGTGGCCGGACGAGGCGATGGCGACGATGAAACTCGATCGCCGCACTGCCGTCGTGACGCTCACGCACGATCCCAAGCTCGACGATCCGGCGCTACAGACTGCGCTGAAGGCCGACGTGTTCTATATCGGCGCCCTCGGCAGCCGGAAGACCCACGCCGCACGCCTCGGCCGCCTCAAGGCTGCCGGCTTCAGCGACACCGAGTGCACGCGCATACACGGGCCCGTCGGCCTCGATATCGGCGCGCTGTCGCCCGCCGAGATCGCCGTCTCCATCCTGGCGCAAGTCACCGCGGTGTTGCGCGGAAC
>JBGPEQ010000200.1:0-7119 GCA_041482855.1 Dongiaceae bacterium
CGCCCACCACAGCGGCAGGGCCGGATCGGCCGACAGCTTTTCCTCGTTCCAGGCGTCGATCATGGCACGGAGCGCGTGGGCGGCATCCGCGATGATCGGCAGATCGACGCGCACGTTCTTGTTGATCGAGGACGGGTCGATGTCGACATGGATCTTCTTCGAATTCGGCGCGAAGGCGGCGATGCGGCCGGTGACGCGATCGTCGAAGCGGGCGCCGATGTTGATCATGAGATCGCAGTCGTGCATCGCCCAGTTCGACTCGTACATGCCGTGCATGCCGACCATGCCGAGGAACTGCGGATCGGAGGCCGGGAAGGCGCCGAGGCCCATGAGGGTCAGAGTGCAGGGGAAGCCGGTCAGGCGAATGAGCTGGGTGAGCAGCTGCGACGCCGCCGGGCCGGAATTGATGACGCCGCCGCCGCAATAGAAGAGCGGCCGCTCGGCCTTGGCCATCAGCGCGACGGCCGCCTCGATCGCCTTCGGATCGGCCTTCACCTGCGGATTGTAGGAGCGATGCTTGCCGGCGGTATGGTTGGTGTAGAGGCCCTTGGCCTGCTGCACGTCCTTGGGCAAGTCGACCACCACCGGTCCCGGGCGGCCGCTGCGGGCCACGTAGAACGCCTCATGCATGATGCGCGGCAGGTCGGCGACGCTCTTCACGAGGTAGTTGTGCTTGGTGCAGGGCCGGGTGATGCCGACGGTGTCCGCCTCCTGGAAGGCGTCGTTGCCGATGAGATGGGTCGGCACCTGTCCCGTGAGGCAGACGATGGGCACGCTGTCCATGAGGGCGTCGGTGAGGCCGGTGACGGCGTTGGTGGCGCCGGGGCCGGAGGTGACGAGCACCACGCCGACCTTGCCGGTCGAGCGGGCATAGCCCTCGGCGGCGTGGACGGCGCCCTGCTCGTGGCGGACGAGGATGTGGCGCAGCGAGTTCTGCTTGAACAGCTCGTCATAGATCGGCAGGACGGCGCCGCCGGGATAGCCGAAGATATGCTCGACACCCTGGTCGACCAGGGCCCGGAGCACCATCTGCGCGCCGATCATTTCCTGTGTTGCCATGGCTCGTCTCCTCACCGCACCAGCGACAGTCGCTCCACCGCGCGAGCGGCCTAGCGCGGCCGTCGCCAAACTCCGATATTCCGCACCAGCAGAGGCTTTTGGTCTTGCGCGAGCCCGTGAGCCCGCACCGGCGCAATGCCGCACGCCGACGCCAGAAACAGCAAGCTAGAGGCTCGCCGTCAAGCGGTCAACGGGATTTGCGAATAAAACTATAGATTTCTGCGATGATTCTTTCCGAAAATTGCGCGAATGGGGCGGTTGGACAGAACTGGTGCCCTTCTGGCACCTGGTGGCGGAACCAAGTCATCTGGCGTTTGGCATAGCGACGGGTGGCCTGCTGGGCGGCCGCGACGGCCGCCTCGAGCGTACATTCGCCGCGGATGTGGCCAAGCAGTTCGCGCAGGCCGAGCGCCTTGAAGGCCGGCAAACCGGGATCGAGGGATTGGAGCGCGGCCGCCTCCGCCAGGGCGCCCTCTTCGGCCATGGCGCGAAAGCGCGCATCGCAGGCGGCGTACAGCGACGCGCGCTCGGGCATCAGGATGAGCGTCAGGAAATGCGCGCCGTCGTTCGCCCGTGGGCCGTCCTGCTGCGCCTGCCAGTCGGCCAGGGAGCGTCCCGTCGCCTCTATCACCTCCCAGGCCCGCACCATGCGCTGGGAATCGCTCGGCCGGATACGTGCGGCCATCTGGGGATCGCGGCGGGCAAGTTCGGCGTGGAAGGCAGCCTTGCCTAGCTCGGCCAGGCGTTGCTTGGCCGCCTCACGCAGATTGGCCGGGATCTCCGGGACCGGCGCCAAGCCATGAAGCAACGATCGCAGATAGAGACCGGTGCCGCCCACGATGATCGGCAGCCGGTCCTCCGCCTGTGCGGCCTCGATCTCGGCCCGCGCCAGCGCCGCCCAGCGCGCGGCGCTGCAGCGTTCGCTCGCCGACAGAAAGCCGTAGAGCCGGTGCGGGAGCGCCCCCTGCGCGGCGGCCGCGGGCTGGGCCGTCAGGATCGGCAGCTCGCGATAGACCTGCAGGCTGTCGGCATTGATGACGGTGCCGCCGAACTCGCGCGCGATCGCCAGCGCCAGCGCCGACTTTCCGCTCGCCGTCGGCCCGCCGAGGATCACGGCCGCGCCCGGATCGGCCATGTCTCAGATCCTCTATCGCGCAAGAAATCTTGTAGGGGCGACCGGCAGGTCGCCCGGACGGCGGTGCCGCACAAGGCGGGCGACCTGCCGGTCGCCCCTACGATGCGCCGGTCGCCCCTATCCGATCCGGAGCGCAACCCATTGATAGTCGCCGTCGCGGAACAGCAGCAGGGTGACGACGCGGTAGCCGCGGTCCTTGGCCTCCTTGACCTTCGTCTCCACATCGCCCGGCGTTGCCACGGCCTGCTGGTCGACCTCGACGATGACGTCGCCCTCGTGCAGGCCCTTCTCCGCGGCCGCGCTGTTCTCCTCCACTTTCGTCACGACGACGCCCTTGGCGTCCGCCGTCAGCGAGAACTTCTGGCGCAGGGCGTCCGAGAGTTCCGAGAGCGTCAGGCCGAGGGCGGCGATCTTGCCCTCCTTCGCGGGCGGCGGCGCGGTCTGGCCCGTGCCCGGCGGCAGCGAGGCCTGCTCCGCCTCCTCCGTCAGCTCGCCCAGCACGACCTGGACCGTCATCTCCTTGCCCTGGCGGATGACGACGACGTCGACCTTCTTGTTGATCGGCGTCTCCGCCACCATGCGCGGCAGGGTGCGCATGGCATCCACTTCCTTGCCGTCGAACTTCAGGATGACGTCGCCCTGCTTGATGCCGGCCTTCTCGGCCGGGCCGCCGGGCGTGACATTGGCGACGAGGGCGCCC
Organism: Dongiaceae bacterium; assembly: GCA_041482855.1. GTDB lineage: Bacteria > Pseudomonadota > Alphaproteobacteria > Dongiales > Dongiaceae > JBGPEQ01. The sequence goes on from JBGPEQ010000200.1 coordinate 2,895, forward strand.
TTGGCCTGGGGCAGCCGCAGGCCTTCGGCCAGCTCATCGTTCACCGTCTGAATGCGCACGCCCAGCCAGCCGCGCCGCGGCTTGCCGAACTCGCGGATCTGCGCGATCACGTTCTTTGCCATGCCCGAGGGGATGGCGAAGCCGATGCCGACGCTGCCGCCGTTGTTGTTGGAATAGATCAGCGTGTTCACGCCGATCACCTCGCCGTTCATGTTGAACAGCGGTCCGCCGGAATTGCCGCGGTTGATCGAGGCGTCGGTCTGGATGTAGTCGTCGTAGGCGCCCTGATCGAGAACGCGGTTGCGCGCCGAGACGATGCCGGCGGTCACCGTGCCGCCGAGGCCGAACGGGTTGCCGATGGCGAGCACCCAATCGCCGATGCGCAGGGCATCGGAATCGCCCCACGCCAATGACGCGATCGGCTTCGGCGATTCGACCTTGAGCAGGGCCAGGTCGGTCTTCTCGTCGGTGCCGACCAATTTCGCCTTCAGCTCGGTGTCGTCGTGAAAGCGGACCGTGATCTCCTCGGCCCCGGAGATGACGTGGTTGTTGGTGACGATGTAGCCGGAGGGATCGATGACGAAGCCCGAGCCGAGCGCCGTCATGCGGTGCTGCTGCGGATTGTTGCGCCGCTGGCGGTCGAGGAAGTCCTTGAAGAACTGGTCCAGGTCCTCCTCGCCGGTGGTGGCCTGTTCGTCGCTGACGGTTTGCGTCGTCGAAATATTGACGACGCCCGGCAGCAGCGTCGCCGCCAGGTCGGCGAAGCTGTCAGGGGCCGACCGCGCCTGCGCGGCCGCCGATCCGAAGGTCAGCGCGGCCAGCGCGAAGAGAGCGATGAGCCAGCGAAGACCGCCGGCGGTGTCCGCCACCGCGCGCGCCGCAGCGGCCGGTGGCCGACGGAAATCTATCGGGCGTCGATCCAAGGTCATTCTCCGTTCAAATGTCGCAAGTCAGCCGCCCCACCACGGGGGGGCCCACGAGGTTCCGTGGCCTACGCCCCGACGATGTACGTCCGGGCGCTTCGGTGCAAGTCGCAGACGCGAGTCAGCTGACCACGGAAATGCGGCGATTCTATTGCAGCGCTTCGAGAATCGCCAGCGATTCGGAGAGCCGGTCTCAGGCCGCTTGCGACCCCGCGGCAGGCTCCTGCCTTCGCCGGCATGAGAACGCCGGTGTCGCGGCTCCAGTCTTGACGACAATGATCTAGCGGCGCACCAGCCAGACGACGGCCAGGCCGATGGCGGCCGAAACGAGTCCGCCGAAGCGCAGCCTGTGGGCCGGCTGGGCCAGGATTTCCGCGACCAGGCGCTTCAGCAACTCTGGCATCAGCGCGAGCGCCAAGCCCTCGATGACCAGAAGGAGGCCGAGGGCCGTGACAAGATCGGACCATCCCGACGGCGGGACCATGACGCCTTCGAGATAGTGCCGCTACGGGCTCGATCCCGTGCTGCCGCCGGCGGCCGGGGGAAACTGATTCCCGGCGCCGAAGTAACGGAAGAAATCGCCGCTGGCAGGGCCGACATAGGTCGTGGTGTCGCTGTTGAGGCTGTTGGCCAACGCCTGCATCGAGCGATAGAAGTCGAAGAACTTGGGATCTTGGCCGTAGGCCTGGTTGTAGATTTCGGTCGCCTTGCCGTCGCCTTCGCCGCGCAGGATTTCGGCCTGCCGCCGCGCGTCGGCCAGGATCACGATCCTCTGCTTGTCGGCCTCGGCCGTCATCGTCTGTTTTTCACGGCCGCCCTCGGCCCGGATCAGGGCGGCCTGCTGCTGGCGCTGGGTCTTCATGCGCGTGAAGATCGCCTCGCTGTTCTGCTGCGGCAGGTCGACGCGCCTAATCCGCACGTCCAGGACCTCGATCCCGAAGCCCTCCTTGTGGGCGCCGAAATTCTTCGCTTCGGCGTCAACATCCAGCGTTATCTCGCGCATGAGGTCCGCGCGCTCCTTGGTGAGGATGCGGGCCATCTCGACGCCGCCGAGAACGCGGCGCATCTGCGACGTGATGATCGGCTGCAAGCGCTGCTCGAGCTGGTCTTCGCTCTTCACGGACTGATAGAAGAGCAGCGGTTTCACGATCCGGTAGCGCGCAAAATAGTCCACGACCACGCGCTTCTGGTCGTTGGTCAGCAACTCCTGCTGCGAGCCATCGATATTCAGCACCTGCTTGCTGAGCGTCACCACGTCTTCGACGAACGGAATCTTGAAGTGGAGACCTGGTTCGTCCGCCGAGCGCACGGCCGCACCGAAGCGAAGTACGAGCGCGCGATCGGCCTGATACACGGTAAACGTTGCATTCCACAGAACGACTACGACGACGAGCATCGCGACGAGGATGGCGGCGCCGTTGAACCGAGTCATTGGCTGGCCCCCGCGGTGTTCGGGGCCTCCGGCGACGCTGGCGTCGTCGTCTGCGGCTGACGGAGCAGCTGGTCGAGCGGAAGATAGGGCACCGTGCCGGCGCCCGGCTCGATCAGTATCTTGCGCATCTTCTGCATGATCTGTTCCATGGTCTCCAGATAGATGCGCCGCTGGGTGATTTCCTTCGCCAGCTTGTACTGGTTGTAGACGGACAGGAAGCGCTGGGCATCGCCGGTGGCGAGGGCGATCTTCTGCTCCTTGTAGGCTTCCGCGTCCTTGATGGTCTGCTGCGCCTGGCCTTCGGCCCCCTGGGTGACCGTGTTGTAGTATTTCTGCGCCTCGTTGTTCGCCGTCACCCGGTCGGCGCCAGCGGCCTGAACGTCGCGGAACGAATCGACCACTTGCACCGGCGGCCCGACGTTCTGCAGCGCAACCTGGGTCACGATGATACCGGCGCCATAGAGGTCGAGGATCCGCTGGATCAGTTCCTTGCTGCCGTCCTCGATAGCGGCCCGCCCATCCTTTTGCAGAGCGTACTCGAACTGCGTCTGGCCGACGATCTCGCGCAGGGCGGCCTCGGTGGCGTTCTTGATCGTGATGTCCGGCTCCCTGATGTTGAACAAATACAGGTAGGGATCGCTGATCTGCCACTGTACGTTGGCTTGAATCTCGATGATGTTCGCGTCGCCTGTGAGCATCAGACTCTCCGCGAGCTGCGCATCGGTACCGCTGCCGACATTCTCCGCGTGCCCGCCGATCTCGACCTTGTTGATGGCGGTCACCTTGGGCTTCTCGACATGGCCGATGGGAGCCGGCACGTTCCAGTGGACGCCCGGCGCCTTCTGGTCGTACGCCTTGCCGAAGATGAGGGGGATGCCGACTTCGTCGGGCTGCACGGTATAAAATCCGGTGAGCATCCAGCCGGCGATGACCAGGATGACCACGATGGCAATGCCGCGGGCGCTGCCGAAGCCGCCGGGTATAAAGCTCTTCATGCGGTCCTGGCTGCGGCGCAGCAGCTCTTCCAGATCGGGCGGGCGCTGCCCCGAGGGGCCGCGGCCCCACGGTCCGCCGCCGCCGCCGCCGCTGCCACCGCCCCAAGGGCCGCCGCCTCCACTTTGATTCTGCCAAGGCATGTGCCGGAGACCTTTCGGTAAGAGGTGGCCCGCGCGAGGCTTTCCAATAGGATGCGCGCGCCTTATATGACAGCCGACCGCCGCGGGCAACCGACGGCCGGGTTGACTTGAATCTTGTAGCATATCCGGGGTTTTCAAGCATGGCCTCGATCGGCGCCGCCAACGAACAGCAGATCCTCGACGCGCTGCGCCGGGTCGCCGACCCCGATCGCCAGAAGGACATCGTCAGCCTAGGCATGGTATCGGGCCTGACCGTCAAGGACGGCCACGTCGCCTTCGCCATCGAGGTCGAGCCCGAGCGCGGGCCGCGCCTGGAGCCGCTCCGCAAGGCGGCGGAAAAGGCCGTATTCGACCTCCCGGGCGTGCTTTCCGTGACCGCCGTGCTGACGGCCCATCGCGGCGGCTCGGCCCAGCCGCAGCCGGGGCCTGCGGGAGCACCCGCTGGCCGCACCGCCAAGATCCTCGTTCCCAGCGTGCGCTCCATCATCGCCGTCGCCAGCGGCAAGGGCGGGGTCGGCAAATCGACCACGGCCACGAACCTGGCGGTGGCGCTGGCTACCCAGGGCCACCGGGTCGGCATGCTCGATGCCGATATTTACGGCCCCTCGCAGCCGCGCATGATGGGCCTTGCCGGCAGCCGTCCGCAGGCGCGCGACGACAAGACGCTCATCCCGTTGCAGAACTACGGGGTCAAATGCATGTCGATCGGCTTCATGGTGGCCGAGGACACGCCG